>NZ_JBVJWD010000043.1:21077-66826 GCF_055602785.1 Streptomyces sp. NPDC037301 | reverse complement strand
TCACGAAGAGAATGTGAGATGTGGGAGCGTGAGGGGGTGAGTGAGAAGAACGTCGAAACCCTGCAATACCGCTTTGACGGGCCGGAAGAGGCCCCGGTCCTCGTCATGGGGACCTTCCTCGGTGCTACATGGCACATGTGGGACCGGCAGATACCGGAGCTCACCCAGCACTGGAGAGTCTTCCGCTTCGACCTCCCCGGCCACGGCGGCGCCCCCGCCCACCCCGCGACCGCCGTCACCGAACTCTCCGACCGGCTGCTCGCCACTCTCGACGGGCTCGGCGTCCAGCGCTTCGGGTACGCGGGCTGCTCCATCGGCGGCGCGATCGGCGCCGACCTCGCGCTGCGCCACCCGCACCGGGTCGCCTCGCTGGCACTGGTCGCCGCCTCGCCCCGGTTCGGCAGCGCCGACGAGTTCCGCCAGCGCGGGGTGGTCGTCCGCACCAACGGCTTGGAGCCGATGGCCCGCACCGCACCGGAGCGCTGGTTCACCCCGGCCTTCGCCGCCGCCCAGCCGGCCATCGTCGAGTGGGCCGTCCAGATGGTCCGCACCACCGACCCCGGCTGTTACATCGCCGCCTGCGAAGCCCTCGCCGCCTTCGACATCCGTGGCGAACTCGGCCGCATCACCGTTCCGACCCTCGTACTGGTCGGCGCCGAGGACCGGGTCACCGGACCGGGCGACGCCCGCACTCTGGTCGCGGGCATACCGGACGCCCGGCTCGCCCTCGTCCCCGGCGCCTCCCACCTCGCCCCGGTCGAGCAGCCCGGAGCCGTCACCGATCTGCTCCTCACCCACTTCTCCACGGCCTGGCAGGACACCCTCGCCGCCATCCCCGTCCCGCCCTTCGCCCCGCAGCTGTCCACCCCGGTGCTGCCCGTCGCGGAGATCACCGCAGCCACACCGCAGCCCGAGACCGGGACCACCGGACGTGCCGACCCGTACGAGCCCGGCATGAAGGTGCGCCGCGAGGTGCTGGGCGACGCCCACGTGGACCGGACCATGGCCGCCTCCTGCGATTTCACCGACGACTTCCAGGAGCTGGTCACGCGCTACGCCTGGGGCGAGGTCTGGACCAGGGAGGGCCTGGACCGCCGCACCCGCAGCTGTGTCACGCTCACCGCGCTGGTCACCTCCGGCCATCTGGAGAGCCTGGCTGCCCATGTCAGGGCCGCGCTGCGCAACGGCCTCACCCCGGCCGAGATCAAGGAGGTGCTGATGCAGACCGCCGTGTACTGCGGCGTACCGGCCGCGAGCGCCGCCTTCTCGATCGCCCAGACCGTGATTCAGGAAGAAACGACGCCCCGCCCGTAGCAGGATGAGGCCATGGACACCGTGAACCCCATGCACCTCACACTGACCAAGAAGACGCACTCCTGCATCCGTCTGGACAAGGACGGGCGGACGCTCGTCATCGACCCGGGCGGCTTCTCGGAGCAGGACGCCGCCGTCGGCGCCGAGGCGATGCTGGTGACGCACGAGCACCTCGACCATTTCGACGAGGGGCGGCTGCGCGCCGGTATGGAGGCCAATCCGGCCGCCGAGATCTGGACCCTTCGCAGCGTCGCCGACCAGCTCTCGGCGGCCTTCCCCGGCCGGGTCCACACCGTCGGCCACGGCGACACCTTCTCCGCGGCGGGCTTCGACGTACAGGTGCACGGCGAGCTGCACGCGGTGATCCACCCGGACATTCCGCGGATCACCAACATCGGCTTCCTGGTGGACGGCTCGCTCTTCCACCCGGGCGACGCGCTCACCGTCCCCGACCAGCCGGTCGACACCCTGATGCTCCCGGTGATGGCCCCCTGGAACAAGATCTCCGAGGTCATCGACTACGTACGCGAGGTCAAACCGCGCCGCGCCATCGACATCCACGACGCGCTGCTCACCGATCTCGCCCGCCCGATCTACGACACCCAGATCGGTAGCCTCGGCGGCACCGACCACGGCCGGCTGACCCCCGGGGATTCGACCGGCCTGTGACCGCCGCCGGTCCGGCGACTGTCAGTGGGAGCCGCTAGGTTTACGTACATGCGCATCGCCACGTGGAACGTCAATTCGATCACCGCCCGGCTCCCGCGGCTGCTGGCCTGGCTGGAGAGCACCGGCACGGATGTGCTGTGCATCCAGGAGACCAAGTGCACAGCCGAGCAGTTCCCGGCGGACGAGCTCCGCGAGCTCGGCTACGAGTCCGCGGTCAACGCCACCGGCCGGTGGAACGGGGTCGCGCTGGTCTCCCGGGCCGGCCTGTCCGACGTCGTCCAGGGACTGCCCGAGGGTCCCGAATACGAGGGGGTGCAGGAGCCCCGGGCGATCTCGGCGACCTGTGGCCCGGTCCGTGTCTGGTCGGTGTACGTGCCCAACGGCCGCGAGATCGAGCACGCGCATTACGCGTACAAGCTGCGCTGGTTCGAGGCCCTGCAGAAGGCCGTCGCCGCAGACGCCGCCGGCTCGCAGCCCTTCGCGGTCCTGGGCGACTTCAATGTGGCCCCGACCGACGAGGACGTCTGGGATCCGGCGCTGTTCGAGGGCGCGACCCACGTCACTCCGGCCGAGCGCGCCGCCCTCGCCGCTCTGCGCCAGGAGGGCCTCTCCGACGTCATGCCGCGCCCGCTCAAGTACGACCGCCCCTACACCTTCTGGGACTACCGGGAGCTGCGCTTCCCGAAGAACAAGGGCATGCGGATCGACCTCGTCTACGGCAACGCGCCCTTCGCCGCGGCGGTCAAGGACAGCTACGTGGACCGCGAGGAGCGCAAGGGCAAGGGCGCGTCCGACCACGCCCCGGTGGTCGTGGACCTCGACCTCTGACGCCTCGGCCGTCGGCCGTCGTTGTCAGTGGTCGCCGATACGGTGGTCGATGTCCTTATCCCGCTTGCTGGCTGCTTGCTGTGACCAGGACAGCCCCGCCCGTTCAGCGCCGGGCGGGGCTTCTTCATGGCCGGTCAGACCGCAGGAACTCCGTCGCGACTTCGGTCGGCGGCCCGGTGCATCCCCAGTGACGCCCCGGCGGTGCCCAGCGCCAGGACCATCAGAAGTGCGCTCACCCACAGCGGTGAACGGAAGCCGAACCCCGCGTCGATCGCGAGCCCGCCGAACCAGGGGCCGAGCGCGCCGCCCACATTGAACGCCGACGTGGCGAACGAGCCGGACAGGGTCGGTGCGTCGGCCGCCAGCAGGAACACCCACGAGATCAGCGCCGTCCCGGTGCCGAACGCAAGCATGCCCTGGACGAAGACGAGCGCGACCGTCGCCAACGGGCTTTGCGCGGTCAGCGCGAACCCGGTCCAGCCGACGGCGAGCGAGAACAGACCGGCCGTGGTGAGGGCGACCGGCCGGGTGTCGATGATCCGGCCGGCGACGGTGACCCCGACGAACGAGCCCAGGCCGAACAGTGCGAGCAGGGCGGGCACCCAGGCGGCACCGAGTCCGGTGACATGGGTGGCGAGCGGCTCGAAGTAGGAGAACGCGCAGAACGTCGCCCCTTGCACGAGGGCGCTCGTCAGCAGGGTCAGCAACAGCCGCGGACGGGCCAGGGCCCTCAGTTCGTCGCGTGCGGGTGCGGGGGTGGACTCCGGCCGTGCCCCCGGAATCGTCCTGGCGATCACGACGACGGCCGGCACGGAGACGAGGGCCACGGCCCAGAACGCCGACCGCCACCCCCAGTGCCCGCCCAGCGCGGCACCGGCGGGCACCCCGGCCACACAGGCGATGGTGACGCCCCCGACCACCACGGACGTGGCGCGCGCCCGGGCCCCGGGTCCGACCATGGAAACCGCCGTCACCAGGGCCACGGCCCAGAAACCGGCATTCGCCAGCGCACCGACGACCCGCGTCGCGAGAAGCACCCCATAGCTGGGGGTGAGTGCGCCGATGACATGGACGGCGCTGAAGACACAGAGGAAGAACAACAGGGCACGGCGGCGCGGCCAGTTCCGGCTGAAGAGCGCCATCAACGGCGCCCCGACGACCATGCCGATCGCGAAGGCCGAGGTGAGCAGCCCCGCGGC
This sequence comes from Streptomyces sp. NPDC037301, assembly GCF_055602785.1. Lineage (NCBI taxonomy): Bacteria > Bacillati > Actinomycetota > Actinomycetes > Kitasatosporales > Streptomycetaceae > Streptomyces > Streptomyces sp. NPDC037301. The sequence continues at coordinate 62,816 of NZ_JBVJWD010000043.1, read as the reverse complement.
CGGAATGGATACGTGGAGGTCGGCGGCGATGTCCGAGACCAGACCGGACAGCATGAACTCGGATGTGCCCTGGGCGAAGACGGCGAGCCCGAGGGCGTAGACAGCAAATGGCATGAAGAAACCCCATGGACGGCTGATGGATGGACCAGGCAGGGGTGTGGGCCGCGCCCGCCCGTCATGACGAGCGGCAACACGGAAGAACGTCCGGGGTGTTCAAGGACGGGACTCGACAACTCGGCAGGCGCCGGAGCCGGAGAATCTGCGCACGAGTGCGTCACGAGCGCATACGGGAAAGCGCAGCCCACACGGCGGTGGTCCTGCGGCGGCAACTCGGCGACAGTGAACCCACGACCGGTACTCGGCCGTACGGGATCAACTCGACAGCGGATCAGCCACCGGTGGACCGGTGGCTAGTCTCTGTCGGACTCGGGGCTGGACATGATCGCGAAGCTACCAGCTCGGATATCCTCGCTGCCACCCCTTACTAGTCGTCGCGCACGCCGGAGCCCGGTCCACTTCCGATGGGCCGGGCTCTGGCGTGCGTTGCGTGCGTCACTGATCGGTGGCGTTGGCGGCAGTTCATCAATCGGTCTCATTACTGAGGTTGAACTCGTGATGTCGTGACCGGCCTGATGGTCAGGCCGGCCTGAGCAACGACACGACATCACGAGTGGGCGGCAACCGGGCCTGAGGGGCCCATGCCGCCCAGCGTGGCGGTCAAGGTCTCGTCGTCACTTCGTGAAGACGAGACTGACGTTGTGTCCGCCGAACCCGAACGAGTTGGCCAGCGCAGCAGACCACTGACCGGTGCGCCGCTCACCGCGCACCACGTCCAGTTCCATGCGCGGGTCGAGTTCGTCGAGGTTGCGCGTGGCCGGCACCGTGCCGTCCTTGAGCGCGAACAGAGCTGCCATGGCGCCAACCGTTCCGGACGCGCCCATCATGTGACCTGTCATCGACTTCGTCGCCGTCACCGCAGCGTGGCTGCCGATCACTCGGCCGATCGCCTCGGCCTCCGCCAGGTCACCGGACTCCGTCGAGGTGGCGTGGGCGTGCACGACCCCGATGTCCGCCGGGGCCATGCCGGCGTCGCGCAGTGCCAGTTCCATGGCGAAGGCCTGGCCTTTCGCGTCGGAGGCCGTGATGTGGCTCGCGCTCGAACTCACGGCAGTGCCGGCCAGCGTGCCGTAGGCACGTGCTCCACGGGCCCGGGCGAACTCGGCGCGTTCGAGCACCATCATCCCCGCGCCCTCGCCCATAACGAACCCGGACCGCTTGACGTCGAACGGGCGGGACACGGTCTCTGGGTCCACGGACTGCGTCGACAAGGCCTTCATCTGGGCGAATGCCGCGATGGTGAAGGGGTGCAGGCATGCCTCCACCCCACCTGCGACGACCACGTCGGCCCGCCCGCTGCGGATCAGATCCTGCCCCAGGGCAAGGGCCTCTGCCCCGGACGCACAGGCACTCACCGGAGTCCTGGCGCCTCCCTTCGCGCCCAGGTCCATGCTCACCCAAGCAGCCGGCCCGTTGGGCATCAGCATGGGGACCGCGAACGGCGACAGCCGGCGAATCCCGGCGCGTTCGAAAACGTCGTCCTGCCCCAGCGTGGTGAGGACACCACCGGTCCCAGTACCAATGACGACGGCGAATCGTTCCGGCTCGACCTGCGGAGCACCGGCGTCCTGCCAAGCTTCGCGCGCACTGAGGATGGCGACCTGCTCACCGCGGTCCAGCTTCCTGGCCTCGGCCCTCGGAAGCAGGGAGGCAGGGTCCACCGTGAGCCCGGCCGCAACGTGCACGGGCAGGTCCGCGGCCCACTCCTCCTCCAGGAAACGCACCCCCGACTTACCGTCCAGCAGCCCCGACCACGACGACGGCGCATCGGCTCCCAGTGGCGTCATCGCGCCGACGCCCGTCACCAGCACACGACCGTTGGGGGTCATGCAAGCCTCCTTGAATTGTTTAGATGCTACATAGTGCCTGACTTGCCCTCATGGGGATCATGTCAGTGTTCAGAAGGGAAATCGGGATAGGAGTCGATCGATTCGAAAGCGAGAGATTGTCCTATTCCAACAATTAACGAGGTTGAACTCGTGGTGTCGTAGAAGCTGACGGCTGGTCACCTGCTGGGGTATCACCGGGGCGTGAGGTATCCACAAGGGGGCGGGTTGTCCGCCGACCGGCAGGAGTTCCGCGAGGCGTTGCGGCTCCAGGCTGCGGATCGGTTCGCCCTGGGTGAGGCGAGTGCGGTGATTGCAAAGGACCTGCGGGTCAGTGTCCGGTCGGTGCAGCGGTGGCGGCGGACGTGGAACGAGGGCGGTCCGCGGGCTCTGCGGTCGCGGGGGCCGGTGTCGCTGCCGAGGCTGAGCGAGGCACAGTTCGCGCAGCTGGAGGCGGAGCTGGCCAAGGGGCCGGCCGCGCACGGCTGGGAGGACCAGCGGTGGACGCCGGCGCGGGTCAAGACGGTGATCGGGCGGCGTTTCCACCTGGCCTACACGATTCAGGGCGTGCGCAAGCTGCTGGTGCGCAACGGCTGGTCCTGCCAGGTGCCTGCCCGACGAGCCGTGGAGCGGGGCGACGAGGCGGTGGCCGGGTGGGGCAAGGAGGTGTGGCCGTGCGCGGAAGGCTCGCGGCGGCCCGTGGGGCCTGGCTCGTCTTCGAGGACGAAGCCGGATTCTCCATGACGCCGCCGCAGGCGAAGGCCTGTTCACAGCGCGGCCGGACCTCGGTGGTGCGGGTCCGCGGCCGGTCTCGCCGACGGGTGTCCATTGCCGCGCTGACCCGCTACAAGCCTGTCCACCGGTCCCAGCTGATCTACCGGCCGCGCCCGGACGACGACCGGCGCGACGGACGCAAGAGCTTCTCCTGGCGCGACTACCGGGACCTGCTGATCGCCGCACATCAGCAGCTCGGCGGCCCGATCGTGCCCATCTGGGACAACCTCAACGTCCACAAAGCCGCAGGCCTGCGGGAGTTCGCCGCATCCCGGGACTGGCTGACCATCTACTACCTGCCACCCTGCGCACCCGACCTCAACCCCGTCGAAAGGATCTGGTCCCTTCGACGCGGATGGCTCTCCAACGTCGCCTTCAGCACCCCCGAACACCTCGTCCAGCGCATCCGACGCGGCCTACGGCACATCCAGTACCGCAGCCACCTCATAGACGGCTGCCTCGCCGAGACCGGCCTGACCAACAGGGGCCGACACCGACGTCGACGATGCCCCAGTCCGGGGTGGGCTGACGGCGCGGCTTCTCGCTCGGCTGCTCCCGGTCCCGCGGTTCCTCGACTTGCTGCTCCTTGCCCCGCTGCTGCGCTCGTTCCTGCTGCTCGACGGCGGCGATCTGCTGCCGGACCCGGTCGAGGGAACATGGCGAGCCACGTTTCCAGGGTGCGAAGGCGGGGCAGGCCGGGCGGCAAGTCGTTCACGTGTTCGATATTACGGGCCAATTGGATCGGGAGTCGCCCTGACCATCGTGGCCGACGGTGTCCTGTGCCACCGGACTTTTGATCGTGTGCCACTGAACTTTGACCACTGCTCGGTTCGTGCCATCGATTGACCGCCCAGGCCGGGACGGTCGAGCTACCCCTGCGCGGAGACCGCATGCGGCGAACCGGCACCCGCTCCCAGCCCGCCCGCGGAGTCGGTTCTGGAGCACGGAGCCGTCGGGCCACCGTCTCGCCAGCTCGTTCTCGGGGCGCTGACCTGCACGGTCATTTTTCGATCACGCAAAACAGTGGGTGTCCCGTCCGGTCGGAGCTTGATCATTGCCAACCAGGGGTGACCTCGTCGATTCGATCCCTACGACGTCGACTGGCTCGACTGCGTGTCTGTCTCTTTGAGCTGATACAGCGCGGGCACGGAGACCTTGATCGGCTCTTGGGTGGTCCGAGCGATCACGACGACTGCGGGCTCATTCGGGTCGGGGTTCTCCTCTCGGTGCGGGACGAACGGGGGGACGAGGAAGAAATCGCCCGGGTTGGCGGCGAGCCGTACCTCCTGTGTGCCGTCGTGGTAGATGAACACGGGGTGACCACTGACCACGTAGATACCAGCCTCCGAATCGCCGTGATGGTGGTTGTCCGTCGAGCTCAGCGGCGGGTTCTCCACCAGACCCATCCAGAGCTTCTTCGAGCCGACCGTGCCTCCGCTGATGGCGGCGTAACCGTCCAGTTCACCAGATGCCACGTGGTGGACGCGGTTGTTGATCGGCGCGCGGTCACCAGAGTCCGGTGCGGGCCCGGCGCCTTCATGGGGAGTCATTGTGCAGCCTTTCGGATTCGATTGCCTTGGCCGGAACCAGACTGCAACTCCCGTACTGAAGCGGGCAATTACTCTTGCTGTTCCGGCAAAGTGCACGCTTCCGGCATATGGGAATCCGATCAGACTTCCCTGCGTTCTTCCACGGGACTGGGCGAGCCCTTCGCACTTCTGCCGCTTGTGGCTTCCATCGATTGGCTGCCCGACGCCCCACGACGACTCGTCTGTCAATTAGGGATTGCGAACGATCGCTACGTAGGGAATCGACAGCGAGGTCGTCCGTCGGGAGGCATCAGCACACCGCACGGAGGCGCCATGGCCGCGATCTGGGCCGGCATCGACGCAGGCAAGACCCACCATCACTGCGTCGCGATCGACGAGAGCGGCCGTCGGCTGCTGTCGCGACGCGTCGCCAACGACGAACCCGAACTGCTCGAACTCCCAGCCGACGTTCTGGCCCTGGGCGACGAGGTCACCTGGGGCATCGATCTGGCCGACGGCGGAGCCGCCCTGGCCATCGCGATACTCCTCAACCATGAACAGTCGGTGCACTACATCTCCGGCCGGGCCATCCGCCGCGCCTCCGAGAGCTACCGCGGCGAAGGCAAGACCGACGCCAAGGACGCCGCCGTCATCGCCGGCCAGGTCCGCATCCGCCGCGACCTGCACCCCTTACGCGCCATCGACAAGACCGTAACCGATCTCAAGATCCTGACCGGCCGCCGCATGGACCTGGTCTCCGACCGCACCCGCACAGTCAATCGCCTCCGCAGTCAGCTCACAGGCATCGTTCCCGTCCTGGAGCGTGAGCTGGACCTCACCAACACCGGCCCCCTCACTCTGCTGACCAGCCACCAGACTCCGGCCGCCCTCCGCCGGATCGGCAGAAAACGGCTGGAGACCTGGCTCCGCAACCGCAAGGTCCGCAGGGCTGATCAGCTCGCCGAGACAGCTGTGCAGGCCGCCCACCGGCAGCACACCAGTCTGCCCGGGGAGAAGCTGACCGCCCAGATGGTCCACACGCCGGCGAAGGAAGTGATGGCCCTCAGCCAGCAGGTCGCGGAGCTCGACAAGCTCATAGCGGTCCGGTTCCGCGACCACCACACCTTCGAAGTGATCACCAGCCTGCCCGGACTGGGCGTCATCCTCGGTGCCGAGTTCCTGGCCGCCACCGGCGGCGAAATGAGCGCCTTCGGCACTCCCGCGGGCTGCTACTCGCCGAGGAGCGCGGCGACTGTGGTGTCGAGGGCTGCGGCGATGCGCCACAGGTGGCTGATTCGCGCGTCGGACCTGCCGCCTTCGATGCGCTGGATCGTGTCGCGGGAGATGCCAGTCCGATGGGCGAGCTGCTCCTGGGTGAGGTTTTGAAGCATGCGCCGGTCGCGGATGCGGTCGCCGAGGGTGCGGCAGTGTTCGAGGATCCAGGGCGGCAGGCACTCGACAAGCGTTGTGACCTGCAAGTTCATACGTCAGCGGCTATTCCGGTATTTTTTGATCACGAATGATTGCCGTATTCGCTGCAAGGCGGGCTGAAACCGCCCTGCGGCCTCCTGGTATATGCCGAAGAGTTACCAGTACTGGCGTAGATTCGAACGTTCGTTCACTCGAATAGGTGACCAACGAGAGACGATTTCCGTCGTTGGTCACATTGCCGGTCTCGGGCCGCCATCCACACCCCCCAAGGTGCAGCGACCCAGGGCCGGTTTTGTGTCATGGTGGGCTGATGTTCGCACTTCGCTAAGTTGACGCGGTGGGAGCCGAGTGGGAGATGATCATGGTGAACGTGAGCGAACTGACACTAACTGGAGCTGGCTACTCGACGCCGCCTGTGTGTGATGCCGCCCAGGTCAGGTCCGTATTCAGCGGCAACGCACCAAAGGGGAACCGATCATGAACATCCCCTTCTTGGACAACTGGCGTAAGCGTCACGACGGTACGCGAGGGGCGGGGCTCGCGGCCGCCGTCGCGGCTGATCCTGAGGGCGTGGCCGAGCTCCTTGCCGAGTGCGAGCTGCTGCGCGTCCGGGCGGGGCAGCGGGGACTCGAACTCGATGACAGTCCGGCCTCGTTGGCGGCTCTCGACCAGTTGCCGCCGCGCTGGCGCGACGATCCCGAGGAGCTGCCCTGGCTGGGCAACGACGCGGGGCTGTACCTGGGCACGGTTCTGGTGCGCAACGTCCCCGGTGCGGTCTGGAATATCTGGCCGAGCGGACAGCCCGTGGTGCGGCTCACCTCGGGGCGGGAGATCGATGTGGTCGAGGCCGGGCTGGACTGGGCGATGGCGGGCAGTCCCGAGCTCTCGCAGGTGTACTCGGAGTCGGCCGAGGGGTAGGACTTTCACTAAAACTAGATAGGATGCCTTATGCCCCATTTGTGCGTGTCGGAGGTGAAGCCCCTTTTCGCGCTGGATAGTTTGCGCTGACCTCGACATAGCGACAAGTGGGTGGGGCAGCGTATGGCCGTCGATCCGTTGATCGAGCTGCGGGACGTCAACAAGTTCTACGGGCAGTTGCACGTATTGCGGGACATCAATCTCACCGTCGGCCGCGGGGAGGTGGTGGTGGTCATCGGCCCCTCCGGCTCCGGTAAATCAACGCTCTGCCGGACCATCAACCGGCTGGAGACGATCGAGTCGGGTCACATCGCGATCGACGGCAGACCTCTTCCCGAGGAGGGGAAGGGGCTGGCCCAGCTCCGGGCCGAAGTGGGCATGGTCTTCCAGTCGTTCAACCTGTTCGCGCACAAGACCGTGCTCGCCAATGTGTCGCTCGCCCAGCTCAAGGTCCGCAAGCGGAAGAAGGACGACGCCGACCGGCGTTCCCGGGAACTGCTGGAGCGGGTCGGACTCGCCTCGCAGGCAGAGAAGTTCCCCGCCCAGCTCTCCGGCGGCCAGCAGCAGCGGGTGGCCATCGCGCGCGCCCTCGCCATGGACCCCAAGGCACTGCTCTTCGACGAGCCCACCTCGGCACTCGACCCGGAGATGATCAACGAGGTGCTGGAGGTCATGCAGCAGCTCGCCCGGGACGGCATGACCATGGTCGTCGTCACGCACGAGATGGGCTTCGCCCGCTCAGCCGCCAACCGCGTGGTCTTCATGGCCGACGGCCGCGTCGTCGAGGACCGCACTCCCGAGGCGTTCTTCACCGCTCCCGAGAGTGACCGCGCCAAGGACTTCCTGTCCAAGATCCTCAAGCACTGACGGGGAGCTCCGTGTTGCGTACGAGAAGAGTTCTGGCCGCCTGCGCCGGTCTCCTGCTGGCCGTGCTCGCCGCCGGTTGCGGCAAGGAGGGTAGCCCGCCGGTGAAGGGCCCGAAGCCCGAGCAGCTGCCCGTGTACAAGGTCGACACCAGCTTCCGGCTGCCCGAATCACCGACCTGGAAGAAGGCGAAGAAGCGCGGATACCTCCGGGTCGGGGCCAAGGAGGACCAGCCCTACCTGGGCGAGAAGGACCCGGCCACCGGCGTCTACTCCGGCTTCGACATCGAGATCGCCAAGATGATGTCGGCCTCACTCGGCTTCGACCCGAAGACGATCCGCTTCAAGACCATCGCCTCCGCCAACCGCGAGACGGCGCTTCAGAACGGCCAGATCGACTACTACGTCGGCACCTACACCATCAACGCCATGCGCAAGAAGCTCGTCGGCTTCGCCGGGCCCTACTTCATGGCCGGGCAGTCGCTGCTCGTCCGCACCGACGAACACGACATCAACGGCCCTCAGGACCTGGCCGGCAGGACGGTCTGCTCGGCGGCCGGATCGACCCCGTACCAGCGCATCGCCGCCGACTACCCGAAGGCGATCCTGGTCGCCTACGACACGTACTCGATCTGCGTCGACAACCTGCTGACGTACCAGGTCGACGCCGTCACCACCGACGACGCGATCCTGCTGGGCTTCGCCGCCAAGGCGCCCAAGGAGCTGAAGGTGGTGGGCAAGCCGTTCTCCGAGGAGCCGTACGGCATCGGCGTCCCGCGCAGCGACAACGCGCTGCGGTTCGCCCTCAACGACGCCCTGGAGGCGAACGAGAAGAACGGCAACTGGAAGAGGGCGTTCGAGGCCACGCTCGGTCTGTCCGGGGTGCCCGCGCCGACTCCGCCGCCCATCGACCGCTACCCGGCGACCTGAGAGGGCGGGCATCGACCATGGACGTACTCACGCAGAATTTCTCGTTCTACGGCAAGGGCTTCCTCGGCACGGTCGAGCTGACCGTCTACTCCTCGATCCTGGCCCTGCTACTCGGCTTCTTCATGGCCTCCTGCCGGGTGGCTCCCGTCGGCTCGCTCCGGGTGCTCGGCACGGTCTGGGTGACGGTGCTGCGCAACACTCCGCTGACGCTGCTCTTCTTCGCCGTCCTGCTCGGACTGCCGCGCTTCGGCCTGGTGCTTCCCTTCAAGGTCTTCGCGGTCCTCGCGCTCGGCTGCTACACCTCCGCGTTCATCTGCGAGGTGCTGCGCTCCGGTATCAACACCGTGCCGACGGGGCAGGGCGAGGCGGCCCGCAGCCTCGGTATGACGTTCGGCCAGACGCTGAACAACATCGTGCTGCCGCAGGCGTTCCGTTCGGTGATCCCGCCGATCGGCTCGACGCTGATCGCCCTCGCCAAGAACTCGGCGATCGCCGGGGCCTTCAGCGTCACCGAGCTGCTCGGCACCTACAAGACCCTCAACGAGCTGGGTTACAGCATCATCTGGACCTTCGTCTGGATCGCCGTCGGCTACCTGATCATCACCCTGTCCATCAGTGCGCTCTTCAATGTGCTGGAGAAGCGCTGGGGAGTCGCCCGATGACCACCCACACCACGCCGTCCCCCACCGCGCTCTACGACATCCCGGGCCCGGTGACCCGTAAACGCCACCGCTTGTACGGGATCGTCTCGACGGTCCTGATCCTCGCCCTGGTCGGCTGGGTCATCTATCTGCTCTTCGACACCGAACAGTTCACCAGCGCCAAATGGACGCCCTTCGAGTACAAGGGCATTCAGGAGCTGCTGCTGCGCGGACTGGGCAACACCCTCAAGGCGTTCGCGTACGCCGCCGTGCTCTCCCTCGTGCTCGGGGCGGTGCTCGCCGTCGGCCGGCTCTCCGACCACCGGGTCGTGCGACGGGTCTCGACGCTTCTCGTCGAGTTCTTCCGGGCCATGCCCGTACTGGTGATGATCTTCTTCATCTTCGTGGCGCTGAAGGTGCAGCCGCTGCCCGCGCTGGTCACCGGTCTGACCCTGTACAACGGCTCGGTGCTCGCCGAGGTGTTCCGCACCGGAATCAACTCGGTTGAGCGCGGCCAGCGCGAGGCCGCGTACGCCCTGGGGATGCGCAAGACGCAGGTCACCACGTTCGTACTGGCCCCGCAGGCGGTGCGCGCCATGCTGCCCACGATCATCAGCCAACTGGTGGTGGCGCTCAAGGACACCTCACTCGGCTATCTGATCACCTACGAGGAGTTCCTCCACGCGGGCAAGCTCATCGCCTCCAACCTCGACTACGATCTTCCCTTCATCCCCGTGGTGATGGTGATCTCGCCGATCTACATCGGGATGTGCATGCTGCTCTCCTGGTTCGCGACCTGGGTGGCCAAGAAGGAGCGGCGCAATCCGAAGACGAAGGCCGTGGAGGTCGCACCGGCCGAACCAGGAACGCTGCTGCCGGGAGTGCAGTAGCCGGGACCCGCTGCGAAGCGGTCCCCGAGGAGCAGTGCCCGCCCGGCAGCAGCCGGTGATCACTTCTCGCGCAAGGGAACGGACACGTACGACGGGTCCGCCTGGGGCGAGGAGAAGGTCAGCTGCGCGCCGGCCGGGTTGTGCTCGATGTACAGCGGGTCGACGGTGTCGATCACCAGGGTGAGTCGGTGACCGGCCGGGACGTCGTAGGCGGTGGAGAACAGCTCCAGGTCCACGGGGAACGGCCGGTCCGGCGTCTGCCCGTGGAAGGTATAGGGGGCGTTGCTGACCAGCTTGCCGAGGCCGAGCGGCCCTTCGTCGTAGAGATACGCGGCGAAGGTGCCGCTCTCCTTGTTGCTGGTCAGTGTGGTGTGGAGCCTGGCCGTGCCCCGGATGTGCTGCTCCGACGGATACTTCTCGGACTGCCAGACGCCTGCGAACGTACGGGGCAGCAGCGGGATCGAGGCCAGCGGCGGCAGCTTCACGAACTGGTCGAGGGCGTTGGACAGCATGGTGATGCCGCCGTTCGCTCCCGAGTCGGCGTTCGCGTAGATCTTCTGCGTGCCGCCGAGCGAGATCCGCTCCTTGGCTGCGCCGACCGACTTCCAGTCCGGATAGCCCTCGTAGCCGCCGTCGTTGCGGGACTTGAGCTGGACCGGCAGTTCCTGGTCGATGCCGTTGCGCTCGCCCTTGAGGTAGCGGTCGAACCAGCGGTGGGCGTCGGTCCAGGTGTCATTGGGCAGGCCGAGCAGTCCGGTGGCCTCTGCGGTGGCGTGGTCGCCGGGGCGGAACTCCAGGCGCTTGGGGCCGCTGAGCTTGTCGTAGAACGAGGCGTACTGGTTGGGCGGGAAGATCGTGTCGCCCCAGGCGTTGCCCATCATGATGGCGGCGCCGTTGGCGTTGATCTCGTCGAGGTAGGTGGCGGGGGAGCGCTTCTTCCCCCAGGCGATCATGTCCTGTTCCTTGGCGAGGTCGGAGCCGAGGAAGTCGGTGAGCGTCTGGTTCAGTTCGTCGCTCGGGCGGCCGGTGAGCAGGCCCATGCCGCCGAGGAGGGCGGCGGCCTGGAGGTGCTGGGTGCGGCCGCTGTAGATGGAGCCGATGAGATCGGCCCAGCCGCTGAGAGCGACCACGGCTTTGATCCGTTTGTCGTGCCCGGCGGCGAGGAGGCTGATGCCCGCGCCGTAGGAGACCCCGCCCATGCCGATGCGGTCCGGGTCGGACGAGGTGTTGGCGAGGGCCCAGTCGATGACCGAGGAGGCGTCCGCGAGGTCGGGCGGGCCCGCGACCTCGATCCTGCCGCCGGAGAGCCAGAAGCCCCGTGAGGTGTAACTGACCACCACATAGCCGGAGTCGGCGAGCTGCTGGGCCTGGGCAAGGTACTCGACCTGCGGCAGGCCCCAGCTCGTGGGCAGCACGATCAGCGGGTGCTTGTCGCCGGGCTCCGTACCGGCGGGCGTGAACACATTGCCCTTGAGTGTGATCCCGCCGGAGCCGGGGATGTCGTAGAACTTCAGGCTCGGCGCGGCCGCCGCCACGGCTGCGGCGGCGGGCCGGGCGGCGGCGGCCGAGGCCGCGCCGAGGGCGGCTCCGGCGATCAGGACGGTGACTGTTCCGAGGGAAGCGGCGGTGCGCAGGGCCGGGTACAGGCGTGCCACGGGTCACTCCTCACACGTGTCGATGCAAAGTGACCCGACGGTAACCCTGGCTCCTTACTTGAGGTAACTCGCCGGTAAGTTACGTGAGGGTAACGATTGTTGGATGTGGTGTCAGCAGTGTGGCGCGGCTGTGCGGCTCACTGCAGCGCGCTCTTCGCCTGCCAGTCGGGCCATGTCACATTCCATGCCCCGTACCCATTTCCCTCCGCGACCGTGCCCTTGGCGTCCGCGCCGGTGATCTCGAACGGGTCGCCGACCCGCACCTGCTGGTACAGCGAAGCGGCGTTGGCGTCGCTCATCCCGACACAGCCCGAACTGTGGTTGGCCACCCCGAAGTAGGCGGCGTTCCACGGCGCGGCGTGCGCGTACATCCCCGACCAGGTCAGCCGCATCGACGAGTCGACCATCTTGTCGTAGGCATCGCCCAGGCCGACTGTCTCGGAGCGCATGTTGATCGTGCCCTCCTTGGCCATCAGCACGGCCGTGCCGCGCCAGGACGCCTTCTCGCCGCCCGGGGTGCCGGCCGACATGGGCACGTCCATGACGGTCTTTCCGTCCCGCTTCAGCGCCAGCCGGTGGCGGTCGAGGTCGACCTTGACCGCCTGGTCGGCGCCGATGGTGAAGGTGGTCCTGTAGTCGCGGACGAACCAGCCGCCGGACGGGCCCGAGTCGATGCCGTTGAGATCGGCGTCGAGCGTGACCTTCGTACCGGACTTCCAGTACCCCTTGGGTCGCCAGTCGACGCGGTCCTTGCCGGAGTAGTCCTGCAGCCAGCCCCAGGAGCCCTCGGTGTTGTTCGAGGTGGAGACCTTCAGTGCCTTCTCGACTGCCGCCCTGTCCTTCACCGGGTGGTCGAAGACGACCGACAGCGGCTGCGCGATGCCGACCGTGGTGTTCTTGCCGGGGGCCAGCGTCAGCTTGTTGACCTTGTCGGCCTCGGCGGTGGTGAACCCGGCCTTGTCACTGCCGCCCTCGGTGTCCTTCGCCTCGACGCTGTACGTGGTGCCGGGCGCGGCCACCCGGTCCGACGTCCAGGTCCTGCCGTCGGCGGATATCAGGCCGGTGAGCGCGTCCCCCTCGGCCGCGCTCACCGTGACCGTCTTCAGCTTTCCGGCGTCGAGGGTCACCTTCACCGGCTGACCGGGGGTGGCCCCGCCGCCCTGGAGGTTCACCGAGATCTTGGTGTCGTGCGCTGTCGCGTTCCCGGCCGCGTGCCCCGATCCCTTGCCCGAGTCCGACGCGGCGCCGCCGGAACAGGCGGTGAGCGTGGCGCCGAGCACCGCGGTACCGGCGATCAGGGTGAGCCGGACCGGGCGGACGGGCGGGGCGGCACGGCGTACGCGCCGGCGTGCAGAGAACAACGGAAAAACCTCCAAGGCATTGCTTCTCGTCGGTGGAGAGGTATTCACCCGACGATAGGTTCCACAAATCGGCTGAAAGCCGGGAAATCCCATGTGTGACATGTACCGCAGCGCAACGGTCATCGTCCGGTCACATTCGCCGCTCGGCTCCGTCACGGACCGCTGTGAGCATCCTGTGCAGCCCCGCGGAGCCGACAGCGGGGCGGATCAGGGAGGGCCACGAACATGTCAGCGCTGCTCGCGACCGGAGACCGCAGCCATGAACAGGAACCGCGGATACGTGGCCTGACCGCCGCCGAGCACCGGGCCTTCGTGTCCGCCCGCATGGAGGCAAGCTTTCTGCAGTATCCGTCCTGGGCCGGAGTGAAGGACCAATGGACCTCCGAAATGGTCGGCTGGCACGGCGACTTGGGTGAACTGACCGGGGCCGCGCTGGTGCTCTACCGGCAATTCCCGGGAACCCGCAAATACTTCGCCTATCTGCCCGAGGGCCCGGTGGCCGACTGGGCCGACCCCGACATCGACCGCTGGCTGCGGCCGCTCATGACACACCTTCGGAAGGCCGGCGCCTTCGCCGTACGGATCGGCCCCTCACCCGCGTACCGCCGCTGGGACACCGCCCGTCTCAAAGCCGCCACCGGACCCGGCAGGAAGGTCGGCGACGTACTCGCGACCGAGGTCGACCCGTTGGGCACGGCCGTCGCCGAACGGCTCCGGGCCCGCGGCTGGCGCCGATGTGGCGGCGACGCGGGCGAGGACGCCGACGCACAGCCCCGCTACGTCTTCCAGGTGCCGCTCGCCGGACGGACCCCCGACGAGCTCTGGTCAGGGCTCAACCAGGAGTGGCGCCGCAATGTCCGCAAGGCCCAGAAGGCCGGAGTGCGGATCGTCATCGGTGGCGCGGCCGAACTGCCGGAATTCCACCGCCTGCTGAGGATCACCGAGGAGCGCGACGGCTTCCGGCTCGGCCGCTCCCTCGCGTACTACCAGCAGCAGTACGCCGCACTCAACGCCGAACACCCCGGCCGGATGAAGCTCTACCTCGCCGTCCACCAGGGCGAGATCCTGGCCGCCCACACCATGATCAGCACCGGTCGGCGCGTCTGGTACCAGACCGGCGCCTCCGCCGACCACCGCCGCGAGGTCCGCCCCAGCAACGCGCTGCAGTGGAAGATGATGCTCGACGCCCACGCACTCGGTGCCGATGCGCACGACATGCGCGGGGTACCCTCCACCCTTGACCCCGACGACCGCCCCTTCGGGCTGCTCCGTTGGAAGCTCGGCACCGGAGGCCAGGTCGTCGAGACCCTCGGAGAGTGGGAGACATCGGTGGGCGGAGCTGCCAACAACACCCTGTACCGGGCGTTCCAGGCGTACCTGGCGCGCCGATGACGGCCACCGAGGCGGCCTCCGCGAAGGCCGCAGAGCGCAAGTCCGGCTCTGTACTGCGCAGCGGCGCCGTCATGGCGTCCGGCTCCATCGTCTCCCGGGCGACCGGCTTCGTACGCTCGGCGGTCGTCGTCGCCGCGCTCGGCACCGGACTCCAGGCGGACGGGTACACCGTCGCCAACACCGTGCCCAACATCCTCTACACACTGCTCATCGGCGGCGCGCTCAACGCCGTCTTCGTCCCCGAACTGGTGCGGGCCGCCAGGAACCATGCCGACGGCGGCGCCGCGTACACCGACCGGCTGCTCACCATCTGCACGATCGGGCTCCTCGCCCTCACCGCGCTCACGGTCGTCGGCGCCCCGTGGATCGTCTCGGTCTACGCCCCCGACTACCACGGCGAACAGGCCGATCTCACCATCGCCCTGGCCCGCTACTGCCTGCCACAGATCCTCTTCTACGGACTGTTCACCCTCCTCGGGCAAGTGCTCAACGCCCGCGACCGGTTCGGCGCGATGATGTGGACCCCGGTCCTCAACAACGTGGTGGTCATTGCGGTGTTCGGGATCTATCTGGCCGTCGCGGCAGGCTCCGACGGTACGTTGACCCCGGCACAGGCCCAGTGGCTCGGCTGGGGGACGACCGCCGGGATCGCGGTGCAGACGCTCGCCCTGGTGCCCGCGCTGCGCGCCGCGAAGTTCCGCTGGCGGCCGCGGTTCGACTGGCGGGGCAGTGGACTCACCCGGCCGCTGCGCGCGGCCGGCTGGCTCGTCATGCTCGTGGCTACCAACCAGATCGCCTACTGGGTGGTCACCCGGCTCTCCACCGCCACCGGTCAGCACGCCGTGGAACAGCATGTGCCGGGCGGCGTCGGCTACACCGCGTACAGCTACGCCTTTCAGCTGTGGGTGGTGCCGCACGGCATCGTGACCGTTTCGCTCGTCACCGCGCTGATGCCCCGGATGAGCCGGGCGGCGGCCGACAACGACCTGACGGGTGTCCGGCGCGATGTCTCGTACGCCCTGCGCACCTCGGCCGCGGTCGTGGTCCCCGCGGTCGCCCTGCTGTTCGCGCTGGCACCGTGGGTGATGGGGGCCGTGTACGGATACGGGCGCACCGGCGACGCGGACATCGCCGTGATGGCGGGGATGATGATGGCGTTCGCGCCGGGGCTGATCGCCTACTCCGGGCAGTACGTGCTCTCCCGCGCGTTCTACGCGATGAGTGACACCCGCACCCCGTTTCTCCTCAATCTGGTGATCGCGGCGCTCAACGCCGGGCTCTCGATTGCCGCGTATCTGCTGCTGCCGGTCCGCTGGGCCGTGACCGGGATGGCCGGGGCGTACTCGGTGGCGCTGTTCGCGGGATTCGGCGTCACCGCGTATGTACTGCACCGCAGGGTTTCCGGCAGCGATGCCGCCCGGCCCTCACTGATGCGTTCGCCCGGGCTGTGGGCGCAGCTCCGGCTGGTGGTGGCGTGTGTGCCCGCCGGGCTGCTGGGATACCTGGCCGCTCGCGCCTGCGAGGGGTCGGGGGACTTCGCCGCGGTGGGGGCGGGCGCTGTCGTGCTTCTGCTCACGGTGGCGCTGCTGGCACGGCCGCTGCGGCTGCGGGAGGTCAGTGCCGTGATCGCGGCGGGCCGGGGGCGGCTGCGGCGGGCGTGAGCCCCCGGCGCACATTCCGGTCACACCGGTTCGAATCCATTCCTTGATCGCTGGGATACTGCTGCCATGCCTCGCGTGTTGCTGATCGAAGACGACCCCTCCGTACGGGAAGGGGTCGAGCTGGGGCTGCGGCGGCGCGGTCATGAGCTGCGGGCCGTCGAAACAGGTGAGGAGGGGCTCGCCGCGCTGGGCGATTTCCGCCCCGATCTGGTGCTCCTCGACCTGATGCTCCCCGGAATGAACGGGGTCCAGGTCTGCCGCCTGATACGGGAGACCAGCCAGCTGCCGATCATCATGCTCACGGCGCGCGGTGACGACTTCGACGTGGTCGTCGGGCTGGAGGCCGGCGCCGACGACTACATCGTCAAGCCCGCCCGTACCGAAGTGATAGAGGCCAGGATCCGCGCCGTACTGCGCAGGCTCGCCGAACCCGCGGGGCGCGGCGGCATCGAATTCCACGGCGAACTGGCCGTCGACCGCGCCGGGCTCTCCGTCGCCAAGGCGGGGCAGCGCATCCTGCTCGCTCCCTCGGAACTGAAGCTGCTGCTCCACCTCTCGGCCTCGCCCGAGCAGGTCTTCAGCAGGCAGCAACTCCTCGAATACGTCTGGGAGCACAGTTACCACGGAGACGCGCGCCTGGTCGACGCCTGTGTGCGGCGACTGAGGCAGAAGATCGAGGACGTGGCGGGCAGCCCGCGCTACATCCAGACCGTCCGCGGTTTCGGCTACCGCTTCGGACCGCTCGCATGAAGCTCTTCGCCGCGCGGTTCGGACTGCGGACCCGTCTCATAGGCGCCTTCCTCCTGGTCGCGGCGATCAGTGTCGTCACCACCGCGACCCTGACCTACCGGGAGGCCCGCTCCGCCATCCTCCAACAGGCGCAGGACACGGCCGTCGCCCAGTTCCGCGACCGGATCGCCGAACAGGCGGTGACCCTTCCGGCGGATGCGGAGCAGCTGCGGCGGACCTGCCAGACCCTCGCCGGGGAGGGCAAGCCGCACCCCTGGATCGTCTTCGCCGAGTACGGCAAGATCCGGGTCTCGTCCTCGAACCAGCCCACCTCCGGCGTGATCACGCCCGCACTGCGCAACGCCACCCGTGGAAATGCGCACGGCTCCTTCCAACGGGTCGTCAAGAACGGCGAACCCTGGCTGACCATCGGAATGCCCGCAGCCTTCGACCGGGGCGACGGACGCCAGCCCACCGGGCTCGTCCTCTACGCCGTGATGCGGCTCTCCACCGAGGAGGCCAATGTCAACGCCATGGTCACCGCGGCCCGCGACGGCGCCCTGCCCGCCCTCCTGATCGCGCTGGTGCCCGCCCTGCTCGCCGCCCGCAGCGTGCTGCGCCCGGTACGCGATCTGCGGCGGGCCGCCGCCGGCATCGGCCGGGGCGAGCTCGACACCCGTATCGAGGTCAAGGGCTCCGACGAACTCGCCGAACTCGCCCGGACGTTCAACGAGTCGTCGACAAAGCTCCAGGAGTCGGTGGAGGAGCTACAGCGGGCTGAGGCGCGGGCCAGACGCTTCGCCTCGGACGTCTCGCACGAGCTGCGCACCCCGCTCGCCGGGATGCTCGCCGTCACCGAGGTGCTCGACGAGGACGCCGCCCAGCTGAACGCCGACACCGCGGCGGCCGTCCGGCTGATCAGCGCCGAGACCGGGAAGCTCGCCACCCTCGTGGAGGATCTGATGGAGATCTCCCGCTTCGACGCGAAGGCAGCGGATCTTCACCTCGACGAGGTCGACGTCGCCGAGACGATCCGCAAGACCCTGCAGGGCAGGCACTGGGAGGACCGGGTCCGCACCGAACTGCCGGACGGGATACGGGCGATGCTCGATCCGCGCCGCTTCGACATCGTCGTCGCCAACCTGGTCGGCAACGCCCTGCGGCACGGTGCGCAGCCCGTCACCGTACGGCTGCGGACCGACAGGCGGGGCGCGGCCCACTGGCTGGTGACCGAAGTCGCGGACAACGGGCCGGGTATCGACCCCGCCGTGCTGCCGCATATCTTCGACCGGTTCTACAAGGCCGACGCGGCCCGCACCCGGTCGGCGGGCAGCGGACTCGGCCTGGCGATCACCCAGGAGAACGTACGGCTGCACGGCGGCACCGTGCGCGCGGCCAACGGGCCCGCGGGCGGCGCGGTCCTGACCGTGGAACTACCGCAGGAGGGGCAGTGAGACGCGTAAGCGCCTTCGGCGCCCTGCTGCCTCTCGTGCTGCTGGCGAACGGGTGCGGGATACAGGCGACGGATGTCGTCGAGGTCGGCGATCCGGCGACCGTGGATGTGGCGCCGGGGAGCCAGGGCACCCTGCTCTACTTCGTGTCCTCGTCGTCCGCGAACCGGCTGATGCCCGTCGTCAGGGCGGTCGAACTGACGCCGGAAGGAGATTCCTCGGGCACAGGGCACGTGTGGCGTGGCTCGGACAAGGCGGTCGCCATGCTCTTCGACGGCCCCACCCAGGCCGAGGCCGAGGCGGGCCTGCGTACCGAACTTCCGCACATTCGAGCCATGCTGAGTCTGACCCTGGAGCCGGACGGAGTGTTGGTCCGGGTGAACACCACCGTCACGGAACTCTCCGAGGTCGCCCGGCAGCAGCTGATCTGCACGGCCGCGCAGGCCCGCACCGCGGACCGGAAAGCGGCGGTGAAGGTGACCGGAACCGACGGTGTCATCGGGCCGGCGCGCTGCTCCGTCTAACTGTCGCCTTCCTGCCTCCGCGACAGAGGCTCGGCCCGTCGCCCGTCGCCCGTCGCCCGTCGCCCGGTGCGAGTTGCGCGGTGCCGGTACCGGGGTCTGCGCGGCCCGTGTCACATCGGCGACGAGTTCCACCACATCGGGCCCGTACGCCTGCGAGTTGACCACCTTCAGCAGCAGGCAGAAGGTGTTGTTGCCGTACTTGCGGGCCAGCTTCTCGTAATTGCGCGCCAGATAGCGGGAGGCCGCCTGGTTGGTGATCGCCTGCTGTCCGCAGAACAGAAGGACCGGCCGGGCGCCCTGACCGACCGTCAATCGCGTCAGCAGCACATGTTCGAACGACACCCTTCTCCGCCCGGTAATGCTCCGAACCGATCTGGAAGGCGCCCCGGTCGGGGCCCGGCTCCGGATCGGTGTTCACCTTCACGCCGGGCAGCAGCGAATGAAGATGGGCGGCCATCCGCCGGTTGGAGACCGGTCCGCCGACACAGAATTCGGTGCGCTCGCCGAAGCCCTGTTGCGCGATGTCGTGGGACAGGATCTGTGCGTGTGCCGAACAGTCCTTGATGAGCGCGGAGAGTTCGAGCAGGGCGAAGACGTCGTGGCGGTGGACGGCACCGTCGCCGCCCGCGTCGCGGTTGACGACGAGCAGGCACTCGGAGTTGCCCGGCAGCCAGAAGAACGCCCGCTTGCGGCGGAGCCTGCGGCGCCAGAGACAGGTGCGGGCGATCCAGCCCAGCGCGGCGCTGACACCCGCGGCTATCACGCCCAGCACGATGTTGCGTACGTCGTCAGTCATGGGCGGGCATGTCAGCGGGCGATCGGCCCCGGGTTCACGGAGGTCCTGACGAGGTGGGCGGGGCGGCGTTACCCTGCGGCGGACAATCCTTCACTGGAGGTGCCCATGCGACGTTCAGTCGCGCGGAATGTGTCGTTGCCGGTTGTTTTCGCCGCTGTCGTCACGGTTGTGGCAGCCGCCCCGTCCTCGTCTGCACCACCGACCGCACCACCGCCGAAGTCGCCTGTCGCGGTGGGTTACGGAGGGGCGGTCGCCAGCGTCGACGCGGATGCCTCGGCCGCGGGTATCGAGGTGCTCCGCAAGGGCGGCAACGCGGTGGACGCCGCGGTGGCGACCGCGGCGGCGCTCGGTGTCACCGAGCCCTACTCGTCAGGTCTCGGCGGTGGCGGCTACTTCGTCTATTACAACGCCAAGAAGCACACTGTGGAGACGATCGACGGCCGGGAGACCGCACCGCGCAGCGCGGACTCCTCGCTGTTCCTGGAGCACGGCAAGCCGCTCGCCTTCGCCGACGCGGTCACCAGTGGACTGAGCGTGGGCACTCCCGGTACCCCGGCCACGTGGGACACCGCGCTCGACACCTGGGGCAGCAAGTCGCTGCGGCAGGTGCTGAAGCCGGCCGAGCGGCTCGCCAGGGACGGTTTCGTCGTCGACAGTACGTTCCGCTCGCAGACCGAGGGGAATCAGGCCAGGTTCGCCGACTTCCCGGCGACGAGCAAGCTCTTCCTGCCGGGCGGTCAACTGCCGGTGGTCGGCTCGGTTTTCAAGAACCCCGATCTGGCGCGTACGTACGAACGGGTAGGCCGCAAGGGCATCGACGAGCTGTACAAGGGCGAGCTGGCCGACGACGTCGTACGGACCGTACGCAACCCGCCCGTGGACCCGAAGGCCACCCGGGTCGTGCGCCCCGGCGACCTCACAGCCAAGGACCTGCGGTCCTACCGGGCGCTGCGGCAGGCTCCGACGAAGGTCGGCTACCGCGGCCTCGACGTGTACGGCATGGCACCCTCCTCGTCCGGCGGTACGAGCGTCGGCGAAGCGCTCAACATCCTTGAATCCACGGACCTCTCGAAGGCGGGCGAGGCGCAGTATCTGCACCGCTACATCGAGGCGAGCCGGATCGCGTTCGCGGACCGCGGGCGATGGGTCGGCGACCCCGCGTTCGAGGACGTACCGACGCAGGGGCTCCTCAGTCAGCGGTTCGCCGACTCGCGGGAATGCCTGATCAAGGATGATGCGGTGCTCACCAGCCCGCTCGCGCCGGGAGACCCCGGCCACCCGGCCGACTGCAAGGCCGGTGGCCCGGCCGCCCCGACGACGTACGAGGGGGAGAACACCACACATCTGACGACGGCCGACAAGTGGGGCAATGTCGTCGCGTACACGCTGACGATCGAGCAGACCGGCGGCAGCGCCATCACCGTGCCGGGGCGCGGCTATCTGCTCAACAACGAGCTGACCGACTTCTCGTTCGCGCCCGCCAGTCCGGCGGTCCACGACCCGAATCTGCCGGGCCCGGGCAAGCGTCCGCGCTCGTCCATCTCGCCGACGATCGTGCTGAAGCACGGTGAGCCGGTGCTGGCCCTGGGCTCGCCGGGTGGCGCCACGATCATCACGACCGTGCTGCAGTCGCTCATCGGCAAGGTCGACCGGGGGCTGCCGCTGGTCGACGCCATCGCGGCGCCGCGCGCCAGCCAGCGCAACTCGGCGACGACGGAGCTCGAACCGGGGCTGTGGAACAGTCCCGTGCGGGCGGAACTGGAGTCGCTGGGGCATGTCTTCAAGCTGAACCCGGAGATCGGGGCGGCGACAGGTGTGCAGCGGCTGCCGGACGGACGGTGGCTGGCGGCTGCGGAGAAGGAGCGCCGGGGTGGGGGCTCGGCCGTGGTCGTGAAGCCGAGCGGGCGGCCATGACGATGCGTCAATAGATCTACGTGCAAGGCTGGTTCCTCGTGTGGTCTTCACGAGGAACCAGCCTTGCGGTCTTGACGGGGACATGACTTCAGGTCCATCTTGGCCGCGTCGGTAAGGAAAGTTTCCTATTGGAAGGGCACCCCCACTGTGCGTACTCGAACGCTCGCCCTCGCCGCTGCCTCCGGCGCCGCCCTGCTCGCGGCCACCACGTTGACGCCCGCCGCCCAGGCCCGCCCGGCCTCGGGTGCCGTCACCACTGCCGCCGCGACCCGGGCGGATTCAGGTGCCGCCGACCGGGCCGGCGTCAAGGAGGGCTCCGTCAGCGCGGCCGATCTGCTGGCCGAGGTCACCTCGTGTTCGCAGATCTCCAACGGCAAGTACCGTACGGACGAGGAGACTTCGGCGAATATACCGGTCTGCGGCAAGAACGGTGCCGTGTTCTGGAAAGCCGACATGGACATCGACTGCGACGGCCAGATCACCACCGCGTGCAACGCGAACACCGACCCGTGGTTCCAGGACGACACGGCGTTCCACACCTCCGGCGACCAGCCGCTGGACGCCGAGAAACTGCCGTACGTCGTCGTGCCGAGCAGCAGCAGCATCTGGAACTACGACAACGCGGGAATCAAGGGTGGTGGCGTCGTCGCCGTCATCTACAACAACAAGGTCGAGTACGCCGTCGTCGGCGACACCGGCCCCAACAAGATCATCGGCGAGGCCTCGTACGCCACCGCCAAGGCACTCGGCATCGACACCGACCCGGAGACCGGCGGCGCCGAATCCGGCGTCACCTACATCCTGTTCAAGAACTCCAGGGTGTCGCCGATCGAAAGCCACAGCGCCGCCGTCACCGCCGGTGAGGCCCTCGCCAAGCAGTTCATCCAGAACAACTAGACGAACGCGAAAGGATTTTGATCACAGCGCGGTCAGAATGCGCGGACCGTCGTCGGTGATCGCCACCGTGTGCTCGGCGTGCGCCGCCCGGCTGCCGTCGGACGTACGCAACGTCCAGCCGTCCCGGTCCGGATGGAAAGAGTCCTTGCCGCTGCCGATCAGCATCGGCTCGATCGCCAGCACCATTCCGTGCCGCAACGGCATCCCGCGACCCGGCCGTCCCTCGTTGGGGACGGCCGGGTCCTCGTGCATCGACCGGCCCACACCATGGCCGCCGAACCCCTCCGGAATGCCGTAACCGGCCCTGCGGCACACCGTGCCGATCGCATGCGCGATGTCGCCGATCCGATTGCCGACGACCGCCGCCGCGATCCCCGCCTCCAGCGCCGCGAACGCCGTGTCGATCAGCCGGGTGTCCGCCGGCCGGGCGCGCCCGACGGTGAAACTGATCGCCGAATCGCCCGCCCAGCCGCCGAGCGTCGCGCCCGCGTCGATGCTCACCAGATCGCCGTCGCGCAGCCGCTGGTCGGTCGGGATGCCGTGCACGATCGCGTCGTTGACCGATGCGCAGATCACGGCGGGAAACGGGGTGGGGGCGAAATGCGGCCGGTAGTTCAGGAACGGCGACCCGGCACCCGCCTCGCGGAGGACCCCGCGGGCCACCTCGTCGAGTTCGCGCAAAGAGACGCCGACCGCCGCTGCTTCCCGTACGGCCGTCAGCAGTTGCGCCACGACCCGGCCGGTCTCGCGCATCGCTTCGATGGATGTGTCTGTCTTGAGTTGCACCATGCCAATTACTATACCGGTTGCAGCGGTATTAGAATGACGGCATGGTACGAACGCCCCTGACCCCGGAAGAGCGCCGCCGCGGCGAACGCCTCGGAGCGCTGCTCCGCGAGGCGCGTGGCGGGCGCAGCATGGTCGAGATCGCGGCGAGCGCCGGAATCTCCGCCGAGACGCTGCGCAAGATCGAGACCGGCCGCGCCCCGACCCCCGCCTTCTTCACCGTCGCGGCGCTGGCCGGGGTGCTCGGACTCTCGATGGACGAACTGCTCACGCGCTGCGCCCCGGAGCCGGATGTGGTGCCGCTGGCCGGGTAGGGCCTGTCGGGCCCTGGGGCGCCGGATGGGCCCTGATCGGCCGGACAGGCCCTGGCGGCGGTGGCTCGGTCGTCGAACGAGTCCCTGCCCGGGGCGTGGGGGTTGGTCGGCGGCCGGTCCCGGCCAGGGCCTGGCGGCTCGGCCGGTGACCGCCGACCGGAGCCGCCGGTGGCGTGGTCGGCCGCGGAGATCGCCGATGCGGTGGTGGCGCTGGACCGGGCGGGGCGAGGGCCGCAGGCGCAGGCGTTGCCGGGTGCCTTCATCCGCGTACGGACCCCGCAGGACGCGGCCAGGGTCGCGGCGGGCGATCCGCACCAGCTGGTACCGCAGCTGCTGGCCGCAGCTCGTGCGGTGTCGCCGGCGCGGGAGTGGGATGCCGTCCATGCGCTGCGGGTCGCGGGCATCGTGGGTGCGCCCTGGCCAGGCTAGCGTCCCGGAGATCAGCCGGTGAGAGCGGAATGGCTGCCACATCCGGAGGACGGTCGGTTCCGGAACAGTCACGGCACTTCAGCTCCGTCGCTTCGCTCGCTGTGGTCGAGCCGCGTCCCCCCGATCTCGCCCGGTGACGGATAGAACCGCCGGGCCCAGCGCCGGAACGGGCCGATCGGCCCGTCACCGGGAGCGAGCCGGGGCGGCTGCTGGTACTGCTTGTGATTCCAGATCGGAAAGTCGGCGGCGGTGAACTCGCAACTGGAACGGAAGACGGCGCCGTCCAGCAGCCGGGCGGCGGTTCGGCTCACCACCCGTGCGAGCGGGGCCGGCAGCCGGGCCGGTTCCGTGAAGGCGATGCGGTTCCTCTGCCGGAACTGCATCCGGTTGGGCGCGATCGCCGTCGGCATCACCATCGTGCACATCCGAAGCCCGATCCGAGGCGTGTACACATCCGCGTGCAGGCAACCGAGTCCGTAGCCGTCCACCTCCACCTCGACGACGAAGTTACCCAGCAGCGGCGCCGACTCATGGGCCCGCATGGACACGTGGAACGCGGCATCGTCGTAGACGACAGGCCCGCCGATCTCGGCCTTGGCCCAGCCGTGCAGGGTGGCGAAATGCCCGAGGTCCACCGAGTTCTCGATGACTTCCTGAACATTGCCGGCCAGCTCCCAGGCGGCGCTACGGGCAGGCCGGTGGCCGATCTCGTGCCAGTCGGGGATGAACCAGTCCGGTGCCCGGCCGTCGTGATGCCGCCAGACGAAGACAGCACCGTTGACCTCGTGCACCGGCAGCTGCGTCAACGGCGACCTCGGCGGCTTTGTGTCGTATCCCGTGCGCACGCACCTGCCGTCGGGGCCGAACGCGAAGAAATGGAAGGGACATACGAGATCGTCCCCGTCGACCTTCGCCAGACCGAGATGGGCGCCGAGGTGCGGACAGTACGGACGGATGGCGCGGACCGCCCCGGTACCCAGCCTGTACAGCACCACGTCCTGCCCCGCCAAAGGCCGGGTGAGCACAGCGCCCGGCCGCAGCTCCTCGGAGAAGGCCAGCGCGGACCAGCCGCTCGGACAGGGCAGGGCAAGCGCCCCCGCAGCATCGGCCGGCGTCGGCCCCTCACTGATGGCGCGCCCGTACTCGCGTGACAGTCCCACCACTTCCCCTCTCAGGATCGGTCTCCCGGAGACTGCCCAGACCGCTCCGAGATCCTCCCGGCACGCCGCACATCACCCGAACGGGAAGGGAGATGAAAGGCGTTGACGGCGTACGTGATGGCACGGTCCACGTAGTCCGCTCGGTGACGCAGAGGGTCTCCGCTTACCGGTCCGCCGCGGAGTCGATAGCCTCCTGCACCACGTCCAGCAGTCGGGCCAGGCCGGGCAGGTCACCCCACTCCGCGGCGGAGTACTTCCACATGTGGCGCACACCCGGTGCTTCCGGCCGGCCATGGCAGATCTCCACGATCCTGGCCCCCTTGCGGTCCGGGCCCTTGACACAGAGATACATATGGCGCACGTGGAAGCGGACGGCGCTGCCGCCGAAGACCTCCAGCACGCGGCCGTCGAAGGAGTAGAGCTGTCTGCCGACCGTGGTTGTGATCTCGCTGTCCATGCCGCGACGTTAGCCGCGCCGGCGGCCGGCTGAGGGGGGCATGCCGCAAAATCCGTCCATCACCTCCGCGGATCGCAAGTAGTCTCCGCGCATGGCTGATGAGGTGGATGCCCGTGAACTTTACAAGGCTTTGTGTGACTACGACGGGGCGGACGCCCACGACGTGATCGTAGCGCCGTGGCTTGATCGGGCCCGGGGCGATTACCGTGCCTTGCTCGCGACTGCAGCTGGAGACGGGGCCTGGTGGTCCGGGGAGGGACCTCAGGGGAGCGAGTGCCTGCTGCAAGAGCTCTACGCTCTCAGCCGCGTCAGCGATCTGCTCCTCCTCGCCTTCCAGCCTCCTGCTGACGAGATGCCCGAGTGGCCGCGGGACAACAGGCACGATCCGCTGGACCAAGGGCCGGTGCACTCACAGCACGAGTACCTCGACTTGTTCAGCGCGCTGGGCATGACACCGTTCGACGACACCGTCTTCGACCCGTTCCTCCACGAAATCGTCGACGTCGAGCAAGCCGACGACCCGCACGCCCCGATTCGGATCACCCAGGTCGTCTGGCCGGGCCTGATGCTCGGACAGCTGCTCTTCAGCCGGGCCGGAGTCCGTATCCGCGCCGGAGCCAACCATGCGCAGCGCGGCGTGGCCGACCGGTCCCCGCTGTACTGGACGTACCTGCGACGCCACCGGCCGACAGTCGACCTGTCGCACGGCTGGGGTCACAATTCGCAGTGGGCCACCGATTTTCGCCTCGACTACCGGACGCCGGCATCCCGGCGACTCAATGCGGCGGGACGCGTCGACATCGACGGCTCCGAGGACCTCAGTCCGGATCACCCCAAGAACCTCAGCCCGGAGGAGAGGATGCTGACCCCCGGCGAGCGACGTGAATTACTGTGCCACCGCTGCCTTCTGCGGGTGCCCGAGGCTGCCGGCACATTGGCCGAAACGCCGGGGTGGCAGATGGATCTGGTTCCCTTCGACTGGCGGCTCCCCGGTTGGGAGCAGTGACGTCGGCGGAATCGCGCAGACCGGCGCGGCGAGCGGCCCCTCGTCGACAAGTTTTGCCAACAAGGCATTCGCTCTCCGAGCCGGAAAGCGAATGAACGTGTGGACCGCACGGGTGTGAAACGTGATCGACTCCGCCGGTTCACGGCGATGGTCTTGCCCCGCTGTGTGACGGGGCTTACGTTCTCTTCTACGCACGTGTCTACGGGCGTAGAAACGCGTAGAGGCTCTCTGACGCCGCGTCGAAGGAGCAGCTCATGTCCCAAGTCGTACGCGCCGCACTCGTCCAGGCAACCTGGACCGGCGACACCGAATCCATGATCGCCAAGCATGAGGAGCATGCGCGCGAGGCCGCCCGCCGGGGCGCGAAGATCATCGGCTTCCAGGAGGTGTTCAACGCCCCCTACTTCTGTCAGGTGCAGGAACCCGAGCACTACCGATGGGCCGAGGCCGTCCCGGACGGGCCGACCGTCCGGCGGATGCAGGAACTCGCCCGCGAGACCGGCATGGTGATCGTCGTGCCGGTCTTCGAGATCGAGCAGTCCGGCTTCTACTTCAACACCGCTGCCGTCATCGACGCCGACGGTTCTTATCTCGGCAAGTACCGCAAACATCACATCCCGCAGGTCAAGGGGTTCTGGGAGAAGTACTACTTCAAGCCCGGAAACGTCGGCTGGCCCGTCTTCGACACCGCCGTAGGCAAGGTCGGTGTCTATATCTGTTACGACCGGCACTTCCCGGAGGGCTGGCGTCAACTCGGCCTCAACGGGGCTCAGTTGGTGTACAACCCGTCCGCCACCTCGCGCGGCCTCTCCAGTCATCTCTGGCAGCTGGAACAGCCCGCGTCCGCCGTTGCCAACGAGTACTTCGTCGCCGCGATCAACCGCGTCGGCCAGGAGGAGTACGGCGACAACGACTTCTACGGAACCAGCTACTTCGTCGACCCGCGCGGCCAGTTCGTCGGTGAGGTCGCCAGCGACAAGGAGGAGGAACTCCTCGTCCGCGACCTCGACTTCGGGCTCATCGACGAGGTCCGCCAGCAATGGGCGTTCTACCGGGACCGCCGACCCGACGCGTACGAAGGACTGGTGGAGCCGTGAGCAGCCTGCACCAACGCCATCTCGCCGTCACCCCCGACTGGCTGGCGCTCTACTACAAGAACCCCGTGGAGATCACCCACGGTGAGGGCCGCCATGTCTGGGACGCCGACGGCAGGCGCTACCTCGACTTCTTCGGCGGCATCCTCACGACCATGACCGCGCACGCACTGCCCGAGGTGACCAAGGCGG
This sequence comes from Streptomyces sp. NPDC037301, assembly GCF_055602785.1. Lineage (NCBI taxonomy): Bacteria > Bacillati > Actinomycetota > Actinomycetes > Kitasatosporales > Streptomycetaceae > Streptomyces > Streptomyces sp. NPDC037301. Next base: position 35,079 of record NZ_JBVJWD010000043.1, on the reverse strand, counting down.
TCAGCGAGCAGGCCGGGCGGATCATCCACTCCTCCACGCTCTACCTCAACCGGCCGATGGTCGAGCTGGCCGAACGCATCGCCACGCTCTCCGGCATCCCGGACGCCCGGGTCTTCTTCACCACCTCCGGTACCGAGGCCAACGACACTGCCCTGCTGCTCGCCACCACGTACCGCAGGTCGAACCAGATCCTCGCGATGCGCAACAGCTACCACGGCAGATCCTTCTCCGCGGTCTCCATCACCGGTAACAGCGCCTGGTCGCCCACGAATCTGTCGCCGCTGCAGACGCTGTACGTGCACGGCGGCGTGCGCACCCGGGGGCCGTACGCGCACCTCGGCGACGCGGAGTTCATCGCGGCCTGCGTCGCCGACCTGGAGGATCTGCTCGGCCACACCCGCGAGCCCGCCGCCCTGATCGCCGAACCCATCCAGGGCGTCGGCGGGTTCACCTCACCGCCGGACGGCCTGTACGCGGCCTTCCGCCGGGTCCTCGACCACCACGGCATCCTGTGGATCTCCGACGAGGTGCAGACCGGCTGGGGCCGCTCCGGCGAACACTTCTGGGGCTGGCAGGCGCACGGCGAGAACGGACCGCCGGACATCCTCACCTTCGCCAAGGGCATCGGCAACGGCATGTCGATCGGCGGTGTCGTGGCTCGCGCCGACGTCATGAACTGCCTCGACGCCAACTCCATTTCGACCTTCGGCGGCTCCCCGGTCACCATGGCGGCCGGCCTCGCCAACCTCTCCTACCTCCTCGAACACGATCTGCAGGGCAACGCCCGGCGAGTCGGCGGACTGCTGATCGAGCGGCTGCGTGCGATCGGCGCGGCCTCGGAGTGTGTACGGGAGGTACGCGGCCGGGGGCTGATGATCGGCATCGAGCTGGTGAAGCCCGGCACCGACGAGGCGAACCCGGAGGCGGCCGCCGCCGTACTCGAAGCAGCCAGGGAGGGCGGCCTGCTCATCGGCAAGGGCGGCGGCCACAACACCAGCGTGCTGCGGATCGCACCGCCGCTCTCGCTGACTATCCCGGAGGCGGAGGAGGGCGCGGAGATCCTGGCCGAGGCTCTTCGATCGGTGGAATGAGAAGCGACGGATGAGCGACGGGGGTGTGGGCGGCGGCCGGTACGCGGCTGTGTAGCGACTCGCGCGGCACCGAGCTGGTCCCGCTCGATGAGGACGCCGTACGGGCCGCGGCCCGCCGCGCCCGCGACGAGGGCTTCGACGCCATCGCCGTCGCGCTGCTGTTCTCCTACGTCAACCCCGCCCATGAACTGCGGGCCGGCGAGATCCTCGCCGAGGAGCTCGGCGACGACGTGATGATCGTGCTCTCCCACCAGGTGGCGCGCGAATGGCGTGAGTACGAACGCACCTCGTCCGCCGTCCTGGAGGCGTACACCGGTCCGGTCGTGCGCCGCTACCTCGGCCGGATCGAGGACCGCTTCGCCGCACACGGGCTGACCGTTCCCGTACAGGTCATGCAGTCCTCCGGCGGCGTCGTCAACGCCTCCTTCGCCCGCCGCCACCCCCTCCAGACCCTGCTGTCCGGACCGATCGGCGGCACCATGGGCGGCGTCGCGGCCTCCGCGCTGCTGGGCAGGCCGAACGCGATCTGCGTCGACATGGGCGGCACCTCCTTCGACGTGTCGCTCGTGCTCGGCGAACGGCCCAATGTCTCCAACGAGGGCACAGCCGACGGCTTTCCCGTCCTCATGCCGCTCGTCGACCTGCACACCATCGGTGCGGGCGGCGGCTCCATCGCCTACGCCGAGGCGGGCGGACTGCGCGTCGGCCCCGAATCGGCGGGTGCGGTACCCGGACCCGCCTGCTACGGGCGCGGCGGCACCCAGGCCACCGTCACCGACGCCAACACCGTCCTCGGCCGCGTCGACCCCGACTGGTTCGCCGGCGGGCACATGACCCTGGACACCGAAGCGGCCCACCGCGCCGTCGCGGAACTCGCCGGCGTCCTCGGCCTCGACCCCATCGAGCTGGCCGGCGGCATCTGAGACGTCGCCAACGCCAAGATGGCCCAGGCGATCCGTACCCTCACCGTCGAACACGGCCTGGAGCCGCGTGAGTTCGTGCTTCTTGCCTTCGGTGGCGCCGGACCCATGCATGCCGTGGAGATCGCCCGCGAACTCGGCATCGAGGAGGTCGTCGTACCGCGCTTCCCCGGCGCTTTCTCCGCCTGGGGCATGCTCGGCACCGAGGTCCGCCGCGACCTCACGCTCCAGTTCTTCACCCCGGGCGCCGACCTCGACGGCGCGGCCATGGCGGACGCCCTCGCCGGATTGCGGGCCGAGGGCTTCGAGGCCCTCGCCGAACAGGGCGTACCGGCGGCCGGGCACCGTATCGAGCACGCCGTCGACATGCGGTACGAAGGACAGGACTACACCCTGACCGTGCCGCTGTCCGGCCCCGCCGAGCCCGCCGCCGAAGGTTTCCTCACCTCGGTCGCCGAACGCTTCGCCCGGCTCCACGAACGCCGCTACGGCCACGCGACCCCCGAGGCGCCCGTCGAGTTCGTCACCCTGCGCACCACCGCGCTCGGCGGACTCCCCGAACTCGCCGCCGTCCCGTACGCCGCAGCACCGGGCGAAGCCCCCGAAGTCCCCGTCAAGCCGGTCGTCTTCGGTGGCGCCGCGCACGACACCGCGGTGCTGCGCCGTGAACACCTCGCCCCCGGGCGGCACATCCCCGGCCCCGCCGTCATCGTCGAGGCCACCTCCACCACCGTCGTCCCGCCGGACGCCACGGTCACCGTGGACGACAACGGATTCCTCGTCATCAAGCTCGGAGGCGTCGCATGACCAGTACGGCCCAGGCCGCCATCGACCCGACCACCCCGGTCGCCGTCGACCCCATCACCACGGAGATCATCCGCTGCGCGCTGCTCCAGGCAGCCGAGGACATGAACACCACCCTGATCCGGTCCTCGTACACCCCGACCATCTACGAGGCCAAGGACTGCGCCGTCGCGCTCCTGGACCGCGACCACCATGTCCTCGGCCAGTCCTCCGGCCTGCCCATCTTCCTGGGCAACCTGGAGGAGTGCACCCGCGCCACGGAGCAGATGTACGGCGCCGGGGTCTGGCGGCCCGGCGACGTCCGGGTGCTCAACGACTCCTACATCGGCGGCACGCATCTCAACGACGTCACCGTCTACGCGCCGATCTTCGTCGACGCCGAACTCGTCGGCTTCGCTGCCTCCGGAGCGCACTGGATCGACATGGGATCCAAGGATCCGGGCGGTTCCATGGACTCCACGACGATCCATCAGGAGGGCTTGCGCATGGGCCCGTTGAAGATCTAAGAGAACGGAGAACCGTGCGTACTCGTCCATGATCTGATCTCGCTTCCCGCACCCCACCCTCGGCGACATGCGCGCCCAGGTCGCCTGCGCCCGCACCGGTGCGCGACGGCTCGCGGAGATCGTGGGACGGTGGGGCATGGAGACCGTGCTCGCCGCCCGTGACGCGATCTTCGCCCAGACCGAACGGCTGGAGCGCCAGGAGATCGCCGCGATCCCCGACGGTGTCTACGAGGCCACGGGGCATCTCGACAACGACGGCATCGACCTCGGCACACCGCTGCATGTCACCGTCCGCGTCACCATCGACGGCGACCGCATGACGATGGATGTCACCGACTGCGCAGACCAGGCCACCGGACCCGTCAACTGCGGTGCCGCGCAGACCGTCGCGGCCTGCAGGGTCGGCTACAAGCTGCTCGTCAGCGGCGAAGTCCCGCTGAACGGCGGCTCGTTCAAGCCGCTCGACGTACTGACCCGGCCCGGCACCATGCTCGCCGCCGTCGAACCGGCCGCCTGCCAGTACTACTACTCGCACCTCGGTCTGGTCATCGACCTGGTCGTCAAGGCGCTCGCCCCGGCCGTCCCGGACCGCGCCGCGGCGGCAAGCTACGGCGACTCGATGATCGTCCAGTTCACCGGCACCGACCCGCGCAGCGGAAAGCTCTTCGTCTCCCAGGAGGCGACGGTCGGCGGCTGGGGCGCCTGGGAGGCCTCCGACGGCGAGTCCTGCCTGATCAACAATGTCAACGGCTCGCTGCGCGACATGCCGGTCGAGGTACTGGAGACCCTCTTCCCGGTGCGCGTCGAGGAGTACGCGCTGCGCCCCGACTCCGCCGGTGCGGGCCGTACGCGCGGGGGCAACGGTGTGGTGCGCCAGTACCGGTTCGCCGCCGACCAGCAGCTCTCCCTGTGGTGGGAGCGGTCGGTCACCCCGGCCTGGGGCGTCTTCGGCGGTACGGCCGGTGCACCGCCGCAGGTGACACTCAACCCGGGTCGTGACGGTGAGCGTTCACTGCTGAAGGTCAACGCGCTGACCGTGCGCGAGGGTGATGTGCTGCGCTGCGAGAGCGGTGGCGGCGGCGGATTCGGCCCGGTGGGGGAGCGGTCCGCCGAGGCGGTGGCCGAGGACGTGCGGCAAGGGCTGCTGACGGCGGGGCATGCGGCGGCCGTCTACGGAGCCTGACGGACGGATCTCCGTCTCGGCCGCATCCCTGCCGCTGCGCGAGGCCGGCACGGGCCAGGTGGGGGAGCCGGCGTGCCGCGGCGCGCCGGTGTTCCGAGGGCCGCAGCGCCGACGCGACCCACCCGGCGACTCATCTGCGCCGCGCAGCCCTGCTCGCCCGGCCTCCGGTATCCGCCACCGTGCTCGCGGACGCGGACGCGGAGAGGCGACGGACGACCGACGGCGAGCCGGCCGAGGCCCGGGAGCGGCCGGCGCGCGAGATCCTGCGCAGCAGCCGGTAACCCCGCAGGCACGGCGGCCGGTGAGCCGCTCAGTGCTCGCCGTCCCCGGACAGCAGTACCCGGCACGCCAGATGGAGCGCCAGTCGTTGTGACGCATCGTCAGGATCGAAGCCCAGTGCGCGGATACGCTCCAGCCGGGCCGCCACCGTGTTGCGGTGCACCCCGAGCACCTCGGCCGCCGCCGTCGGCGCCGCGCCCGCGTCGAGGACGACCGCCAGCGTACGCAGCAGGGTGCCGTCCCGGTCCGCCTCGATCAGTGGGGCGAGCACCACCTCCGCAGGGCCGCGCAGCAAGTCCGTCGGTACGGCGGACAGGAGCTGGGCCGCGCCCATCCGGTCCCCGCGCACCACGCTGCCCGGATCCCCGGCGGCCGCGACCCCGGCCGCCGCGCACGCGTCGGCGAGGACCGGGCCGAGGGCGGACAACGAGGACGCCGTGCCCGCCACGCCGCCCGCGACCGGCACATAGGCGGCCAGGGCACAGAGGGCGTCGGACAGATGCCGGCCCGCGTCGTCGAGCGGGTCCGTGCCGTCCGCCGGGGTCACCGACTGCCAGGCCACCCAGCAACCCTTGTACGCGACCAGCGGCCCTCCCGGACCCGCCGCCGCCCACACCGCGCGCAGCGCAGGGCCGGGGTCCGGCCCTGCCCGGCCCGCTACGGGGCGCAGCGCGTACGCGACGAGCGGGCCACGGGCCGGCCAGCCCAGCGCCGCCGCCTCGGCACGCTCGTCCTCACCCGGCCCCGCCCCGGGCCCGTCGTCGCCCGTAGCCCCGGCATCCGCCTCCAGTAGCCGGTGCAGCAGCAACTCCGCGCGGTGGCCGGTCCGTTCGTCGTCCAGGCGGCGCACCGCGCACCACGCCGTGAGCGGAGCGACCGCGAGGCGGAGCACATCCCGGACCGTCTCTCCCCACCCCGCGACGCGCGAGCCCGACCGGGCCAGCAGGACGCCCAACGAGCCGCCGTCGCCGTCCGGGACCTCCACCCGGACGGTGAGCGCACCGCCCTCCGCCGAGAGCGCGGCCCGTCGGCCCGCCAGCACCTCACCGGTCGGCCCGGTCAGCGCCACCGCCGTGGACGGCAGTACCGCGTGCAGCGCGGACAGTACCCGCCCGGCGTGCGGTCCGGCGTCGGCGAGCGCCCGGGCCGCCTGTGCCACCAGTGCGGTCCGCCCGGCGTCCGGGCGGGCGACGGCTGAGGCGATCCGGACGGCGGCGTCCAGCGCGTCCTCGTCGATCACCAGCAGCGGCACCCCGAGCCGGTCGGCGAGCGCCCCCACCGAACCCGGCCGGCCCGCCGACTCGGTGACCACGACACAGGCCGCTGCGTGCTCCCACGCCTTGCGCAGCGCCATCTCCACGGTCCAGCCCGCGGCGGCCACCCGGCCGGTCAGTACGACCGCCGTGTGCGGTTCGAGGGTGTCGAGCGCCGTCGTACGGTCCACGATGCGCACCGACCGCACCTCGGTGTCCCGGCCGCTCGCCCCGGACATCCGGACTTCGGCGAGCCGTCCCTGCTGGACGAGTTCCGCGACGGTGAGCGCGCCCTCGCGGACCACGCGGCCGGATGGTCGGTTCACCATGAGTCCTCCTGTGCGCCGTGCGGATCGACCGCGCCCGCATGGGCCAGCCGACGGCCCTCGGGTGTGTGCCAGGCGGGCGCGGCGGGGATGACCACCACTTCGACCTCCACGCCCGGCACCGCCCGTTCCACGTCCAGCACGCGCCGGTCGGCGGAGGCGGACAGGATCAGGATCTGGTCCGGGGCCGCGGCGACCGGCGCCCCGTCAGCCAGCGCCAGCAGCACCTCGTTGTGCGCCTCCAGACGGAAGTGGCGGCCGAGCCCCTCCGTCTCGGCGACCAGCACACTCGTCGGGCGCGACGGCAGCGCGGGCCACGGGGATGCCTCGGGGCCGGCGAGCCGGCTGTACGGTTCCGGCGCCCCGTAGCCGTACTCGTCCGCCGGGTGCTCCACCGCCGTGATCCGGCCCCGGCACAGCCGCCGCAGCGACCAGGGTGCGAACAGATCGCGGGGCGCCGCCGTGCCCGCGCGGATCGCCCTGCTCACCGTGCCCGGCACCACACAACCGGCCAGGACCTCGCCCGGCATCGCGTAGCAGACGGCCACCGCCCAGCCGCCCGCCGCCGGAACCAGCGGCCGCACCAGGTCCTCCACGCGTCCGCCCGCGGACTCCACCACGACCACATCGCCCGAAGGGGTCGCCAGCGCGAGCGGTGCCGCGGCCACCCCGGCCAGGGTGAACGTCGACTGTTCCAGCAGCGGTAGCACCCGCCCGCAGCCGTCGCCGTCGACCAGCGGAAGCCCGCAGTCCGCCGCGGCGGCCACCGAGAGCAGGGCGTTCTCCGCAGCCGTGTTCAGCGCGACGACCGCGTCCGCCCGGGCGCCGAGCAGCCGTTCCAGGGCGCGCATCGCCCGTACCGTCTCCGCACCCGTCGGCAGCTGCTCGGCCAGGGCCGCCGATGAGCCGACCAGGGTGACGGTCACACAGAGCCGCAGCCCGCTCAGCAGACCCGACAGCACCCGGGTGACGAGCAGGACCGTGAAGTTCGGCGAGAAGGCACTGGCCAGCGCGATCACTCCGTACGCGGACAGGCTCCACAAACACATCGCGCGCCGGCCGATCCGGTCCGAGACCGGACCCCAGACCAGTGCACCCGGGATCATGCCGAGCGCGACGGCGGAGAGAACCCAGCCGATCCGGCCCGCGTCGATGGAGAACGCGTCACCGAGATCGCCGGAGACATAGACGAGGGCGAGCTGTTCCCACGACTCGATGACGAAGGCCATGAACACCGGCCGGGCCCCGGAGTCACCGACCGGGGCCCGTCCGCAGCCCCGGTGGCCGGTGGGGCGGGTGAGGTCCAGGGTGCGGACCGGGTCGAGCTCGCCGTAGTACGGGAGGTGCTGGTAGCGCACATCGGTGACGGTCAGCACGGCCTCGGCGACATCCCGCGGCACGGTGGCCTTGAAGCGCACCGAGCCGTCCTTCTTCGTCGTACCGGTCAGCTTGCGCACCCTGCCGCCGGCCGTCAGCTCGGCCGTGACCTTCGCGCCCTTCACGGGCTTGCCCTGCGCGGTCATCTGCGGGATCGGGCTCCAGATGCCGACGACCAGGGTGGACGTGGCCGGGTCGGCGGTCTCCAGCCGGGTCGCGTAGTCCGGGTACTGGCCGTAGTCGGGGGCAGTGAAGTTGTTGTCCTTCACGTTGTGCTTGTCGGGCCAGACGCCTGTGGCGACGGACGACCAGCCGGCACCGGAGACGGTCGGGGCCATCGGGTTGGCGTACAGGTTGCCTCGTGCGGTCAGGCCCTTGGCCATCAGCTGCTCGATGTGCGGTACGTCGGCGCGCGAGAAGGCGTCGAAGGTGGCGCCGTCGATACCGATGACCAGGGTCTTGGCCTGCTTGGTACCGGACGGCAGACCGGCGTACGGGGCAGCGGCCGCTGCCCCGGACTCCTGGGCGTGGGCGGCCGTGGTGGCGAGCGGCAGTGCGAAGGCGGCGACGGTGGCGGCGGCCAGCACCGTACGCGCGGAGCGCGACAGGGACACGTGATCCTCCCGGACCTGTCAGTGGACACCGGACATCGGGGGCGTCCGGTGATGCGTCCGAGGCTCGCCGTCGGTGGTGATCGGATCACGCCGCGTAAGGGACGAGTGCATGAACCGTACCCAGCATTTGGACCGGACCTGTCATCGTTTCGTTATCTTCCGGCGTCGCTATCATCGGCCGATGAACTACCGGCGCCTCCTCTATTTCCTCGCCGTCGTCGAGGCCGGGACCATCACTTCAGCCGCTGCCACCCTCCATGTCGCCCAGCCGGGACTGAGCCGTCAGCTCAAGACGCTGGAGCGCGAGGTCCGGATGACGCTCTTCGAGCCGCGCGGCAACCGGCTGGTGCTGACCGCCTCCGGACGCGCCTTCGTCCCCCTTGCCCGTCGGGTCATCGCGGAGACCCGCCAGATGGAGGCCGCGGTCGAGGGGCTCCGCTCCGGGCGGGTCGCGCAGCTGACGGTCGCCGCGACTGCGGCAACCATCCGGGGCTTCCTCGCGCCGTTCATCGCCACGACGGGCCCGGACGATCCGCCGCTGATCACCCGGCAGGCCGGCCACTTCGCGCTCAACGACGAACTCCTGGACGAGGCGGACTTCATCGTGTCCCCGACGCCGATGGTCGAGGGCTTCGAGACCGTCGACCTCGGCGGCACCGGGCTGAAGGCGCATGTCGCCCCCGGCCACCCCTGGGCCGAGGAGGGCCGCACGGAGATCGGCCTCGCCGAGATCTGCGGCGACCGGCTGTTCGCCCACTCGCGCTCGAGCGTCAGTCGCGCCGTGCTCGACAACGCGCTCGGCGCGGCACATCTCGCACCCGAGCGGCTCACCGAATGCGAGGACGGCCCGACCGTGGAGGCACTCGCGGTGGCAGGGCACGGGATCGGGGTCAGTACGGATCTGCCGCGGTACGGGGCGCATGCGCTGTGGATCACGGCGGAAGGGGCCGGGCGCAGGGAGGTGCTTCAGGTACCGCTCCATGTGGCCTGGCTGCCGGGGCACTTCGCGGCCGACACCATTCGCGCGACGGCGGTGCGGCTGCGGGACTTTCTCGTGGGACAGGGGGACGTGGTGATCCCGGCGCCCCCGCGGCCCTGACGGTTCCGCGGCAGCGACAGCGCACGCGTGCCGAGGCGTGCTGATACGCGACGGCTACGGCGTGACGCGGTCGAACTTCACCCAGCCGCCGTGGTTCTCGTCGTCCGTGCCCCAGACGGCCCGCCCACCGGGCAGGAACGCGATCGCTTCGATCTTGCGGTCGTCCTGCTTGGTGAAACGGCGGAGCGGGGTGAGCTCGTCGGCCGTTCTCAGCCGCAGCACGGCGTCGTGCGCGCCGTTCACGGTGAGCCGTCCGGCGTCGTAGACCGCGGAGCTGAACGGTCCGTCGTCCACATTGGGATCCGACGCCGACGACACCAGGACGGTCCCGTCCGCCAGGACCTTCAGGTCACTGATGTGCCGCACCTCGTCCTCGTTCGGATACGGTACGGCGAACTCCTGCCGAGTGGTGGGGGAGCCGAAGCCGAGACCGCGTGCGCCGATGGTCGCCGACGCCGCGCGTACGACGGCCTTCCGTTCGCCGCTGCCCCGGGTGGCCCACACCGCGAAGACCTTGCCCGACTCGTCGCGGTGCAGTGCGAAGCTCTCGTAGTTGTCGCCGTCTTGCCTGCCCGGCACGGTGACGGGACCGGCCTGAACGGTCGCGCGACCGTTCGCCACAACGATGTGGTACGCGTCGCCGTTGCTAGCCAGGGCGATGTAGTGGCCGACGAGGCCGGGCACCGCGTCGAGCGCCTCCAGATCCTTCGGCAGTACGCCGAGCCAGGGCAGTTCGGTGGTGATGGGTGCCCTGCCGGGCCTCAGCCGCACGGTGGCCACCCGGCTCTCGCGGTCCGCCTTGTTGTCCCGCACGATGACGGCATCGGCCCCGTCGGGGTCCACGGGTGCGCCCTCGGCCAGCGCCATGCCGCTCACGCCGCCCTGGATGCCGGTCCCGACCCGCTTCCATCCGTCCGACGGCCCGGTCGCTTGGGCCCCGAGGGCCGCCGTGGCGATCGAGGCGCAGGCCACTGCCGAGACGATGAATCCGTTTCTGATCATGGGCCGAAGATAGGCCGCAGGTCCCAACGAAGGCCCGGACCGGTCCCGTGACGCCCGGGAGGTTCCCTCGCCCGGGGGCACGACACGGGTCTCCCGGCTTCATACCCGATGGTTATGGTCAAGCTGCCATTTGTGTATTGGACGGCATGGTTGATGGCTTCCGATACTGACGGGACCCGCCGAGCGCATCCGTATCCGCAGCCGCGCCGCACCTCCCGTCCCCTCCTCGAAGGACCCGTCAGTGACCGTCACGTCACCCGCTTCCGCACGCCCCGGCGCCGAGCGCCCCCGTAGCCGCTCGGCCGCTCCCCGCTCCGCCGGTCACGCCATCGTCGAGTCCCTTGCCCTGCACGGGGTCCGGCGCGTCTTCGCCGTCCCCGGCGAGAGCTACCTCGACCTCCTCGACGGACTGCACGACTCCGACATCACCACCGTCGTCTGCCGCCACGAGGGCGGCGCCGCCTACATGGCGGAGGCGCATGGAAAGCTCACCGGTGAGCCCGGCGTCGCCATGGTCACCCGCGGCCCCGGCGCCGCCAACGCCTATGTGGCCGTCCACGCCGCCTGGCAGGACGCCACACCGCTCGTTCTGTTCGTCGGCCTGATCCCGAGTGACCACCGCGACCGCGAGGCCTTCCAGGACTTCGACCCGCGCGCCTGGTTCGGTACGCAGGCCAAGCGGGTCCTCCTCCTCGACCAGCCGGAGCGCGCCTCCGAACTGGTCGCCGAGGCCTTCTTCGCCGCCCGTTCGGGCCGTCCCGGGCCGGTCGTCGTCGGGCTGCCCGAGGACATCATCACCCGCCCCGCACCGCCGGAGCTCCACCCGGTCGTCCCGGTGACGGACGGCGGCGTCGCCCCCGCCGAACTCGACGCGCTGCGTGAGCTGTTCGTCCGCGCCGAACGTCCGCTCATCCTCACCGGCGGCCCCCGCTGGACCCCTCGCGCCGCCGCCCGGCTCACCGCCTTCGCCGAGCGCCACCGCATTCCGGTCGCCCAGGACTGGCGGGCCTCCGACCGGGTGCCCTTCGACTCACCGGTCAACACAGGCCAGTTGGGATACGGCCGACTCGACTCGCTGGCCCGCCGGGTGGAGGAGGCCGACCTGCTGCTCTGTATCGGCGGCGTACTGACCGACGTGCCCAGCGACGGCTACACGCTGCGCCAGTCCCCGTCGTCCACCACCGTCGTCGCCAACATCGACGCCACCCTGCGCGGTCGCAGCGGCGCCCTCACCCGGCAGATACTCGCAGCCCCCGACACCTTCACCGAAGCCCTGGCCGGCCTCGACCTGACCGGTCACCCCGACTGGACGCAGTGGACCGCCGGGGCCCGCGAGGAGCAGGCGCGGCACGCCGCGCTGCCCGCCGAGGCCCGCACCGGCGCCGGGCTCCCGGCGACCGCACCGGGCACCGCCCACATGACGAGCGTCGTCGCCGAACTCGTCGAACGGCTCCCCGGCGACGCCGTCTACACCTTCGGCGCCGGCAACCACTGCATCTGGGCCCAGCGTTATCTGCCGACCCGGGTCTTCCCAAGTCAGCTCAGCATGCGCAACGGCTCCATGGGCTACAGCGTCCCGGCCGCCCTCGCCGCCTCGCTGGAGAGCCCCGGCCGGCTGACCGTCGCCATCGCGGGCGACGGCGAGTTCCTGATGAATGGTCAGGAGATCGCCACGGCAGTGCAGTACGGTGCGGCCTTTCTCGTGATCCTGATGGACAACCGGCAGTACGGAACGATCCGCGAGCACCAGGAACGCCACTATCCGGGCCGGATCAGCGGCACCCAGCTGGCCAACCCCGACTTCGCCGCCTACGCGCGTGCCTTCGGCGCCCACGGCGAGACCGTCACCGCCGACGACCAGGCGGCCGGGGCCGTCGAGCGTGCGCTCAAGGCCGTGACGGGCGAGCGCAGGCCCGCCGTCATCCACGTCGTCGTCGACCAGAACATCCCCCTGCCGTAAGGGAGTACACGCCATGACCACCACTCAGTACGCCATCGTCGACCCGGCCACCGGAGCAACGGTCCGGCACTATCCACAGGCCACCGACGTATCGATCGCCCAGGCCCTGGCCGCCTCCGCCGCCGCGCAGACCGACTGGCGCGGGCGCCCCGTCGAGGACCGGGCCGCCCTGCTGCACCGCGTCGCCGATCTGCACGCCGAACGCAGGGACGACCTGGCCGCCCTGATCACTCAGGAGATGGGCAAGCCCGTCACACAGGCCGGGATCGAGATCGACATCGTCGTGTCGATCTACCGCTACTACGCCGACAACGGCGCCGCCTTCCTGGCCGACGAGGAGCTGGCCGTCGTCGCGGGCGGCACCGCCGTCGTCCGCAAGGAGGCGGTCGGGCCGCTCCTGGGAATCATGCCGTGGAACTACCCCTACTACCAGGTCGCCCGGTTCGCGGCGCCCAATCTGATGCTGGGCAACACGATCCTGCTCAAGCACGCCCCCCAGTGTCCCGCGTCCGCGCTCGCCATGGAGCAGATCTTCCGTGACGCGGGCCTGCCCGAGGGCGCCTACATCAACCTCTTCGCCTCCGACGAGCAGGTGGCCGACGTCATCGCGGACCCGCGGGTGCAGGGCGTCTCGCTGACCGGCTCCGAGCGGGCGGGGGCCGCGGTCGCCGAGATCGCCGGAAGGCACCTGAAGAAGGTCGTACTGGAGCTCGGCGGCTCCGACCCCTTCCTCGTGCTCGGCGGCGCCGACCTGACCCGCGCCGTCCAGCAGGCCTTCGTCGGCCGGTTCGGCAACGCGGGCCAGGCCTGCAACGCCGCCAAACGCATCATCGTCCTCGACGAGCAGTACGACGCGTTCGTCGAGCAGTTCACCGCCGAGGTACGGGCGGTCGAGCCCGGCGACCCCACCGACCCCGCCACCTTCCTGGGCCCGCTCTCCTCCGTCGCCGCCGCCGAGGGGCTCGCCGCCCAGGTCGACGACGCGGTGGCACACGGCGCGACGGTCCTCACCGGAGGCCGCCGCATCGACCGCCCCGGCGCCTGGTACGAGCCGACGGTCCTCACCGGGGTGACCGACCGGATGCGCGCCTTCCACGAGGAACTGTTCGGCCCCGTCGCCCTCATCCACCGAGTGGCCGACGAGGAAGAGGCGATCGCGCTCGCCAACAACAGCCCGTACGGCCTCGGCGCGGTCGTCCAGGGCGACGACGAGGAGCACGTACTGCGAGTCGCCGACCGCCTGGAAGCCGGGATGGTGTACATCAACGACGCCCCCGGCACCGCCGCCGAGCTCCCCTTCGGAGGGATCAAGCGGTCCGGGATCGGCCGTGAACTCGGCAGGTACGGCATGGACGAGTTCGTCAACAAGAAGCTGATTCGCGTCAAGCGCTAGCCGGGGCCCCTCGAACGTCACCTGTCGCCCGGACGTCAACCGCCACCGCCGTCCGATACCTGCCCGTTTGCCATCGGCGGCGCACGTATACAACGCGGGGGGGGGGGGGGGGGGCCGCGGGGGGGGGGGGGGGGAGGGGAGGGGTTTGGGGGGGGGGGGGGGGGGGGGGGGGGGGAAGAAAAAAACGTCCCCGAG
>NZ_JBVJWD010000043.1:0-21067 GCF_055602785.1 Streptomyces sp. NPDC037301 | reverse complement strand
CCCTCTCCCCCTCCCCCCCCCCCCCCCCCCCCCCCCCCCCCCCCCCCCCCCCCCCCCCCCCCCCCCCCCCCCCCCCCCCCCCCCCGCGTCGTGCTGTGGGCCGGTGGAGTGCCAGGCGGGTGAAACAGAAACGTCTTCAGCGGTTAGCCGCAGCGGTATTGCCACAGTGGGTAACCCACTTCTACGTTCTTCACCACGCACCTTGTCTACGTGCGTAGACCCATTCCGCCACAGTGAGGAGGGGTACATGAGCCGCACCGTCATCCACGGTGGTCTCGTCATCACCGCGTCCGACGAAATCCATGCCGACGTACTCATCGAGGGCGGCCGCATCGCCGCCCTCGCGGCGCACGACACCGACGCGGCCGAGAGCTGGAGCGCCGACCGGAGGATCGACGCCACCGGCAAATACGTCATCCCCGGCGGTGTCGACGCGCATACGCACATGGAGATGCCGTTCGGCGGCACCTACGCCGCCGACACTTTCGAGACCGGCACCCGCGCGGCCGCCTGGGGCGGCACGACCACGATCGTCGACTTCGCCATCCAGTCCGTGGGCCGCGCGGTCCGCGAAGGGCTCGACGCCTGGTACGCGAAGGCCGACGGCAACTGTGCCGTCGACTACGCCTTCCACATGATCCTTTCCGATGTGAACGAGTCCTCGCTCAAGGAGATGGACCTGCTGGTGTCGGAGGGCGTCACCTCCTTCAAGGGTTTCATTGGCTCGCGTGACCAGAGATCTTCACGGCGACTCGGAGACCTAGTGGGTGCGGACGCCGCGTGCACCCGTGTCGCGGGGTGAACGACGCAAGGCATAGCGGCGTGGGTTGCTGGCGTCGCACTGGCTTCTGCCGCCGACCGGTACACCGCCTTCCTTACGGCGTTCCGGTCGGCGGCCCTCCGAGTCCCGCATTGCGAGGGGAAGGGATTTCTCAGACATGACTCGAACTCTCATTACCGGTGGCCTTTTGATTACTGCTGCCGAAGAGTTGCACGCGGATGTTCTGATCGAGAACGGCCGTGTCGTGGCGATGGCGACCACGGGTAGCCAGGACTGGACTGCCGATCGCGTGATTGATGCCTCCCAGAAGTATGTGATCCCGGGTGGGGTCGACGCGCACACGCACATGGAGCTGCCGTTCGGTGGCACCTTCGCGTCGGACACGTTCGAGACCGGGACGCGAGCCGCAGCCTGGGGTGGGACGACGACGATCATTGATTTCGCGGTGCAGTCACAAGGGCATTCGCTCCGGGCGGGATTGGACGCCTGGTATGCCAAGGCCGATGGAAAATGCGCGATCGATTACGCATTCCACATGATCGTGTCGGACGTCAATGAACACACACTCAAGGAAATGGACGGACTCGTCGAAGAAGGCGTTAGTTCGTTCAAATTGTTTATGGCGTATCCGGGGGTCTTCTATTCGGATGACGGGCAGATCCTGCGTGCCATGCAGCGGGCCTCCGGCAACGGCGGGCTGATCATGATGCACGCTGAGAACGGCATCGCGATCGACGTCCTCATCGAACAGGCCCTGGCGCGCGGGGAGACCGACCCCCGCCACCACGGCGAGGTCCGCAAGGTCCTCCTGGAGGCCGAGGCCACCCACCGTGCCATCCAGCTCGCCCGGGTGGCCGGCTCCCCGCTCTACGTGGTCCACGTCTCCGCCGAGGAAGCCGTGGCCGAGCTGGCCGCCGCCCGGGACAAGGGCCTGCCCGTCTTCGGCGAGACCTGCCCGCAGTACCTCTTCCTCTCCACCGACAACCTGGAGGAGCCCGACTTCCAGGGAGCGAAGTACGTCTGCTCCACCCCGCTGCGCCCCCGCGAACACCAGGCGGCGCTCTGGCGGGGGCTGCGGACCAACGACCTCCAGGTGGTCTCCACCGACCACTGCCCGTTCTGCTTCCGCGGCCAGAAGGAGCTCGGCCGCGGGGACTTCTCCAAGATCCCGAACGGGCTGCCGGGGGTGGAGAACCGTATGGACCTCCTCCACCAGGCCGTCCTGGACGGTCACCTCACCCGCCGCCGCTGGATCGAGATCGCCTGCGCCTCCCCGGCCCGGATGTTCGGCCTCTACCCGAAGAAGGGCACCATCGCGCCGGGTTCCGACGCCGACATCGTCATCTACGATCCGCACGCCGAGCAGGTCATCTCCGCCGAGACGCACCACATGAACGTGGACTACTCGGCGTACGAGGGCAGGAGGATCACCGGACGCGTCGACACGGTCCTCTCACGCGGCGAACTCGTCATCGACCGCCGCGAGTACACCGGCCGGGCCGGGCACGGCGCCTTCGTGCACCGCTCCACCTGCCAGTACCTGTAAGCGCAAGCCCGTAAGGAGCAGCCAGCCATGGACTTCGGCCTCGTCCTGCAAACCGACCCGCCCGCCTCGCAGGTTGTCAGCCTGATGCGCCGTGCCGAGCGCAACGGCTTCCGCTACGGCTGGACCTTCGACTCCGCCGTGCTGTGGCAGGAGCCCTTCGTCATCTACAGCCAGATCCTGGCCAACACCCAGAAGCTGACCGTGGGCCCTATGGTCACCAATCCGGGCACCCGCACCTGGGAGGTGACCGCCTCCACCTTCGCCACCCTCAACGACATGTACGGCAACCGCACCGTCTGCGGGATCGGCCGCGGCGACTCCGCGATGCGGGTCGCCGGGCGCCGGCCCAATACCCTGGCCAGGCTGGGAGAGGCCATCGAGGTCATCCGCGACCTCGCCGAGGGCCGTGAGGCCGAGGTCGACGGCAAGGCGCTGCGGATCCCGTGGATCAAGGACGGGAAGCTGCCCGTCTGGATGGCCGCGTACGGACCCAAAGCGCTGGCCCTG
The DNA here is from genome assembly GCF_055602785.1 of Streptomyces sp. NPDC037301. NCBI lineage: Bacteria > Bacillati > Actinomycetota > Actinomycetes > Kitasatosporales > Streptomycetaceae > Streptomyces > Streptomyces sp. NPDC037301. The sequence continues at coordinate 18,233 of NZ_JBVJWD010000043.1, read as the reverse complement.
GCCGGGCAGAAGGCCGACGGGTTCATCCTCCAGCTCGCCGATCTCTACCTCACCGAGTGGATGGTCAAGTCGGTCCGCGAGGCTGCCGCCGCTGTCGGCCGGGACCCGGATGCCATCACCATCTGCGTGGCGGCCCCCGCTTACGTCGGTGAGGACTTGGAGCACGCCCGCGACCAGTGCCGCTGGTTCGGCGGTATGGTCGGCAACCACGTCGCCGACCTGGTCTCCCGCTACGGCGAGCACTCCTCGATGGTCCCCGAAGAGCTCACCGAGTACGTCAAGTCCCGCCAGGGCTACGACTACAGCCACCACGGCCGCGCCGGGAACCCGTCCGCCGACTTCGTCCCCGACGAGATCGTCGACCGGTTCTGCCTCCTGGGCCCCGCCGAGGCCCACATCGAGAAACTCCAGCACCTGAGGGACCTCGGCGTCGACCAGTTCGCCGTCTACAACATGCACGACGCCCGGGAGGCGACCATCGACGCGTACGGCCAGCACATCATCCCGGTGCTGCGCGACTGACCTTCGTGCCTGCTCCCGCGTGCAGCGTACATAGCCGCCTCCCGTGCTCGGGTTTAATCCCAGGACGGGGGCGGCTACTGGTGTGGGGCCCACCGGGTTCTGTGGATCAGCGCTGGTGGTGGGGGAGGTCGGTCTCACGGAGGGCGAGATACGTCTCGGAGGTCGCGGATTCCAGGAGTTCCGGATCGTCGCCGAGGTCGAGGCGAGGATCACCGTAGCTGTGTAGGAGTTCGCGCCACGGCCGGGACCGGCCGTCTTCGAAGGCGTCGCGAACGCGCGGTTCGATCCTCGTACGCTCCTCTTCCTGCTGCTCGCGGAAGATACGCCGCTGGGTGTGTCGGCGCTGCTCCTCGGCCTCTTCACTGGCGGGTTCGTGGGCTTGTGCCTGGTCTTCGGCGCGCATACCGGGAGTGCGTTCGGCGATTCGCTGGTCTTCGCGGTGGAGCTGGGCACAGGCGGCAAAGAGCTGCCGGGACATTCCGAGGCGTAGTTCGGTGCCCGGAACGCGGTATGTGAGGAAGTCATCCAGGCCGAGGGCGAGGGCGTGGTTACGGCGTCTGGTCTCGTCGTCTTCGGCGGTCTCGGCACGGACGGCGGCGCGCAGGGCGCGCATCTCCAGGTCGTTCTCCAGTGGGGTCGTCACCCCACCGGAGCCGCGGCGGCGTGTGGTGCGGTTGGCGGGCAGGGCGATGGTTTTCAACCGGGAGGGGTGCGCGCCGCTGAGCGCCAGGTACACGAGCATCTGCGCGCGGGCGGCGCCCATCAGGGCGTCGTCGCTGTCTCCGAGATGGTCCTCCGGAGAGCCTGACGGGCCTGATCCGGGCGAGATGCCGGCGTGCTTGTGGGGCCCCATGCCGGGGTGGTGGTCGTGGTCGATGGTGAGGAAGAGGTCGCCCTTGGGCTGGACGGAGGCGCCGACGAGGATCCGTCTGTGGGCGTAGGCGTGGAGCACCGTGGTGCCCCCTTCGAGCTGTTCCCAGCCCTCCCGGAGTCGTTTGACACGGACGTTGCCGCCCTTGGCCTCGATCAGCCAGTACAGGTTTTCGGCTTCGTGCAGGCCCCACAGGTCCGGGAGCTTCGCGACGGGGCTGCGGAACTGGTCCCGCAGGGCGTGGACGGGGCCGCCGTCCTCGATGTGCAGGGTCTGGCCCAGCCCCATCAGGGATCGCGTCGCCCACTCTGCCATGGTCATGCCCAACCGGTATCCGAGGGCGTTCTTCGCCGAGCGCTCGGTGCCGTGCTCGTAGACCGCGTTCACGGTGAGGCGCCGTCCCTTGCTTCCCGGGACGGGGTGCTTCGGCTCGAAGTCGTGCGTGCCGAGATACGCGTACAGCGGGGCGACCCGGGCGACGAGCTCACTGCTGGCCAGCTGCGGAACCCGCAGCAAGTTCGGGCTGATGTCCCGCCCTACTTCGGTGGCGGCCTTGAGGATCTCCCGCCACGTGGTCGTGGGTAGGTACCAGCCGTCGTGGGTGGGGAAGGTGCCCGGTGTCGACCACGGAGCGGCCTTCCAGGTGCGCCACTGCTTGAACGGGCGGTCGTCCGGGCCGTCCCGAAAGAGAACGGGTATGTCGACACTGTCGGTGTAGAGCAGGGGCGGGCTGTCGGGCGTGTTGGCGGGGATCACGGCCACCACTCTCGCAGTGGCGAGTAGCAGCACCCCGACTTGAGCCACCCTGCATCAACCCCGAGGCCCGGGGTGGGGGCACCGGCGTCCGAATGTGAACGTTTTGGCCCCCGCCGCCGGCTGTTTGACGATTTCTGGGTCGCCCCGGGGAGTCGTCGGTTCAGCGGATCAGGTGGTTGACCGCCACAGTGACGGTCGTGGTCACAGCGGCGCCCCCGGCGACACGGAGGAGGTGCGTGAGGATGCCCTTCCGCCATGCCGGACGGCGGTCCCGGATGGGTCGGCGGCGGATGGGATAGCGCGTACGGTGGTACATGGGCCCTCCATGGGGTTCCAGGCCCTCGTGCCGCCGACTTTGCGAGAGGGAGCGGCGCGAGGGCGTTTCGTTGCTCCCTACTCTGGGGCAGCGAAGCCTGAGAAATCCCGCTCGAACGGCTCAATCCCGGTGTAAGTTCCAGCCCATGACAGACCAGCCGGGGGAGTGGTCGGCCGGGACGGCTGACGACCTGGTGGAGGATGCCCGCTCCCTGGGAATCAAGGTGAGTCCGCGGACGGTCACCGACTACGTCGAGGTGGGTCTCCTTGCGCCTCCGCTCTTCCGTAAGACAACGCAGCGGGGCAGCGACCGCCGGCTCTATCCGCCGGAGCAGCGTCGGCTGTTCTACGAGCTGAACGCGGCCAAGCTCAGGTCACCACTCGCCCGGGTACCGCACCGGACCATGATCCCCGTGGTCTTGTACGCCTGGTGCATGAACGACACCGTCGTCCCGGACGTCCAAGCCCGTAGGGCACTTCGAACCTGGGCGCATAGCGTCGGCATCGGCTCCGGACCGCGCCGTAGGAGCATCGCGAACAAGGTCGTCGCTCAGTTCGCGGATCCGGCGGCGACCAGCGGTCAGCGTCGGATCGCGGAGCAGTGGATCCGCGCTGGGGAGGAGAGCCGCAGGCCGGACTTCGACAACATCGCGGACGCTCTCAGTACCGTCGCCAGTCCGTGGCGGTCGCGGGGACTCCCCGAGATCGCTCGCGGCTTCGGTCCTGCGGCCGCGCCCATCACCACGGACCAGGCCGTGGCGATGTGGGAACTCCAGTTGCAGGTCGCCGCAATCCTGGCCTTCGAGGGAGCGCCGGAGCACCTCCTCCGTCGCGCTCGCGAGGAGCACCGGATGAACTGGCAGGAGTACCAGGGTGTTCGCACCGACTGGGCCTCGCAGGCCGGCGCCATGGCGGACATCTTTGAGCTGCCCACGGACCAGGAGCAGGCTGCCCGGCAGCAGGTGAACGGGTTCGTCACGGTTCTCGGGAACACCCTCGATCTCGCAAGGCCGACCTTCGCGCGCGCCCAGGCGAGAGCCAGGGCTCGTATCCGCTGAACCACACCGGCCGCTCGCACGAACGGTTCCGGTTTGTTCTTCACTGTCGCACTGGTGGCTTCAGTACCCCAAGATCAGAAGGAGGCAGCGGTGGCTTCGCTGCAGGAAGTGCACGACTTCGTCGTCAAGTGCATCGTCGCAGAGGGGAAGATCGCGCACGCGGTGCAAGCCAACCTGGACGGCGAATGGCCGGCATCGTGGTGGCAGGGCGTCGGCCCGGACTTCTCGACGCTCATCCTCGCGGGGCCGGAAGGCCCTAACTTCGACGCAGGTACCCCGGAGAGGGCCACCTTCGTCGTGCTGAACGACCCAGTCCACGCGCTCAGCTTTCTCGACTACTTGCGGTGGACTGTCAAACAGCACGAGCCCGCACTCGTGGCGGCGGAGAAGGACGGCGAGACGATCCCCGTGGAAGCCTGTCCCATCGACGGAGCGGAGTGCGAGCCGCTGCTCCGCATGGCCGCCGAGATCTTCGGAGGATCTTCGGCATGGCACCCCTCCCGCAGGACGCCTACCCAACCCGCAACCAACTTCACCCAAGCCGCTTAGAAGGTGCTCACGCTGCACCTGTTGGGCGTTGAGGGTGGGGCCGAACGGCATTACGAGAGCGGCGCGTTCAAGGTGATCTACCACTGCTCATCGGCTGGGCCGCCGAAAACGGCGTGCGGCGTCTCGACTTCCAGGCACCGAACCCTTCCTGAGCAAGGGGACGTTCCAGTGGAAGCGCCGGTTCGGCACCCGGGTGAACATGCCGCCGAACCACTTCGGCGACAAGCGCCTCTGGCTCCAGATGCGCCAGGACACCCCGGCCGTACGGGACTTCCTCATCGCGAACCCGACCCTCGCCGAGACCGCGGACGGCCTGCTCGAAGTCGGTCTACTTCCACGACGAATAGCGGCCGCCGCGGCTCGACTTCTCGGCGAAGGCCCCCGGCGTCGAGCGGGTCCGCCACGTCGACCTCGACGAGTTCCTCGCACCCCTGCTATGATCCCTCCGGTTCTGGCTCTCAGGATCTTCTTCCGGGGCGATTTACGCAGCGGACATCATGGTCCGGCACCCTCGGGTCCGAGCATCACCCGCCATCTCCCGCACGGGAGCGCGGTCTTTTCCGGTCGACACCCCTGGCTACCGGCCGGGCGGGTGTCGACCATTTCCTTGTTCCACGTCCGGCACCCGGCCCATCCGGGGCCGTCCTGCCCATCATCCGCCGCAGCCCTGCCACGGCATGCCCCACCGACGGGCCAACGTCACCCGCCGGCCCTTCGCCATGGAGTCCGCTATGACCTCTTCCTCGCTGGAAAAACCGCCTCGGCCGACCGAACTCGCCCGCGAACAGGCCTGCCTAGACCTGCTCCACGACCGGTTGGGCGTCCTGCGCGAGGAGATCGGCAGTGAACTGCGCACCGTGCTGAGCGAGTCCTCCGGGACCGCGCAGGGGCAGGTGGAGCGCGGAGCTGCGGCCGAGCGGCTCGCCCGCAAACTCCTCATGTTGGAGACCGCCGAGAACGGACTGTGCTTCGGTCGACTGGACCGGACCGACGACGACCGGCTCTACGTCGGCCGCATCGGCGTGCCGGGCGCCGGTCCCGACGACGACCCCCTGCTCATCGACTGGCGCGCCCCCGCCGCCCGTCCCTTCTACACCGCCACGGCCGCGGCCCCGCAAGGCGTGCGCCTGCGCCGACACCTGCACACGCGGGACCGCCGCGTGCTGCGGGTGGACGACGAACTGTTCGACGACACTTCGGCCGTGCCCGACGACGTCCAGCTCTCCGGAGAAGCCGTCCTGCTGGCCGCCCTCCAGCACGGCAAGACCGGCCGGATGCACGACGCGGTCGCCACCCTCCAGGCCGAGCAGGACGAGATCATTCGCTCGCCACACGCGGGCGTCATGGTGGTCCAGGGCAGTCCCGGCACCGGCAAGACGGTCGTCGCCCTGCACCGCGCCGCCTACCTGCTCTACAGCCACGAGCGGCTGCAGCGCAGCGGCGTCCTGGTGGTGGGCCCGAACTCGGTCTTCCTGGAGTACATCAGCCAGGTGCTGCCCGGCCTCGGCGAGACCAGCGTGCTGCTGTCCTCCGTCGGCGGGCTGTATCCCGGTCTCTCGGCGTCGGCCGAGGAGCCGGCGGCCTCCGCCGGGATCAAGGGGCGTCTGGTCATGGCGGACGTCCTCGACCGTGCCGTACGGGCGCGGCAGGCCGCCGTCACCGCGCCGGTCGACGCGCTGATCGGCGGCGAGCACATCCGGCTGTCACGGGACTTCCTGGCCGACGCGGCTGCCCGGGCCACCGAGGACGGTCGGCAGCACAACCTGGCCCGGCCGGAGTTCCGCGACATCCTCTTCGGGGAGCTGGCCGACCGGTTGGCCCGCGTCATCGGCGACATCGAGGTCGGCTTCGAGGAGGTCCTGGCCGGCGAGATGGACGTCGAGGCCCTCGACCGCGCCGTGCAGGAAGACCTGGCCAGCGTGTTCGGACAGGACGCCGAGGTCTACGACTTCAGGGCGCGGCTGCCCGCCGAGTTCGCCGAGCGCAAGGCCAACTGGCTGCACGCGCTGCCCCAGGACCCGGCCGCCCGACGACTGCTGGACTCCCTGTGGCCGCTCCTCTCCCCGGAGCAGCTGCTGGACGACCTGTACGCCGACCCCGCACGCCTCGCCGAGGCCGCACCCCAGCTCGAGGAGGAGGACCGGGCCCTGTTGGTGCGGGAACGGGGCGCGCCCTGGACCCCGTCCGACGTACCGCTCCTCGACGAAGCCGCCGAACTGCTGGGGTACGACGACCGTGCCGAGACCGAGCGGCAGGCGGTCCGCCGAGCCGCCCAACGGGATTACGCCCAAGGCGTCCTGGACATCACGCGCGGCTCCCGGGACGCGGACGGCACCTCGGACGAGCAGCTGCATGCCACCGATCTGGTCACCGCCGAACAGCTTGCCGGGTGGCACATGCAGACGGACCTGAGCACGGTCGCGGAGCGCGCGGCGGCTGACCGGACCTGGGTCTTCGGCCATGTCATTGTCGACGAGGCGCAGGACCTCTCCCCGATGACCTGGCGCCTGCTGGTCCGCCGCTGCCCCACCCGCTCCTTTACCGTCGTCGGCGACGCGGCGCAGTCGAGCGACGCGGCCGGCGCGACGTCCTGGCGAGAGGCCCTGGAACCGTTCTTCGGCACGCGCTGGCGACTGTCGCAGCTCACCGTCAACTACCGCACCCCCGGCGAGATCATGGAGGCGTCCCGCCAGGTGCTGAAGGCCATCTCGCCCGAACTGCTGCCGGCGCGGGCAGTACGCCACGGCGCCGAACTGCCGCGCTGCGAAGGCACCACGCTGGAGGAGTTCCCCGCCGGGCTGGCCGAGGCCGCGGCCGGTGCGGCCTACCGCGCGGCGGGGGGCCGCACCGCGGTCGTCGTCCCCACCGCCGACCTGGAACGGCTGGCCGCCGCCGTCGCCGCGCGGATTCCCGACGTCTCTTGGGGCGCGGACGTCGACCTGGAGAGGGACGTCGTCGTGCTCAACGTCCGCCAGGCCAAGGGGCTGGAGTTCGACTCGGTGATCGTGGCCGACCCCCAGGGCATGCTGGACGGCTCCGCCCGGGGCCTCAGCGACCTCTACGTGGCGCTCACCAGAGCCAGCCGGTTCCTCCAAGTGTTTTCACCCGACCCGCTTCCGGAGGTCCTGTCCCACCTGGCACAGGACCCTTCCTGACCTACGTTCCCCGTCTCTAGGGCGGCTGTTCCCGCACGCTCTCCCATGTCCCGAGCAGAAAGACCAACAGATAGCACCATGTCGACCACTCAAGCCCCGCCCCTCCGGCGGATCACCGGATTCCGGAACTTCTGGCTCTCCCGTACCGTGTCCGGCCTCGGATCCGCCATCACCACCGTCGCGCTGCCCGTCCTGGTCTTCCAGGAAAGTCGCTCCCCCCTCCTGGTCTCCCTGGTCGCGGCTTCCGGAACACTGCCCTACCTTGCCTTCGGCCTGATCGCCGGTGCGGTCGCGGACCGCATGGACCGGCGCACCCTGATGATCGTGACCGACTGCCTGAGCGCCTTGAGCCTCGCCTCCATACCGGCCGCCTGGGCCCTGGACATCCTGACGGTCACCCACGTCGTCGTGGTCGCGTTCCTCTCCTCCAGCCTCTCGCTCTTCTTCGACGCCGGCGTGTACGGATTCGTCCCCGACATCGTCGGCAAAGACAATCTCACCCAGGCCAACAGCGCGATCTACGGCGCGGAGACCGTCGTCCGCATCGCCGGCAATGCTGTCGCAGGCGCCCTCATCGCGCTGATGAACCCCGTGGGAACGCTCGCCCTCGATGCCCTGAGCTTCGCCTGCTCCGCCCTGTTCATCAGGGCGGTCACCAACGTCGCCTCCCGCCCCGCCGGTTCGGGAGGCAAACGACCGAGCTTCCGGGAATCGGTGACCGAGGGCCTTCGCTTCCTGGCCGGCCATCCGACGCTGCGGACCATGACCGTGGTCGGCATGCTCCAGTCTTTCTCCGGCGGCGCCATCGTCGGTCAGCTCGTCGTCTTCGCCGACCGCGTCCTCGGTATCCAAGGCTCCGACGGTCGCATCGGTCTGCTCTACATGGCGTGGAGCGCTGGCGGCATCGGCGGGTCCCTGCTGCTTCCCCGGTTGCGGCGGCGCTTCGACGCCTTCCCGCTGCTCCTCGGGGTGCTGCCGGTCGGCGCGCTCCTCGGACTCGTTGTCGTGCTCACCACCGACTGGCGGATCTCGCTGGTGGCGCTGGCGGTGTGGGGAACGGCCTACCTGGTCGTGCTGGTGAATACGATGACCTACTCCCAGGAGGTCACGCCCTCCGAGCTGCAGGGCCGGGTCAACACCACCCGCCGCATGCTCTCCTCGGGCCTGGGAGTCCCGCTCGGCGCCCTGGTCGCCAGCAGCATCACCGTGTCCGTCGGCATCCGGGCCGGCATGGCCACGGCTGTGGTCTCCATCGCCCTGGCTGCGGTCGTTGTCTGGGTGGTACAGCTGCGCCGCCTCCTGAGCCCCGCATCGGAGGCATAGGCGGCCCCACCCCCCGGTCGGCAAAGCGGCGGCGCCCTCGCGATCCGAAGTGGAGGCGGGCGCGGCGCGCCTGGAAGAGGCCGTGGCTCAGCTCAGTGCCTGGCGCGGCCGCATGCACGAGCTGAGTTGGCTCAGTGCCCGCGGGCTGAGTCAGAGCGCCTGGTCGAGACTGGTGGACGGCCTGCGTACTGCGGCGTTGCACCTGGACCAGCCAAGCTGGTACTCCCCAGCCACCGCCCTCAACGACCTTTTGCAGGTTTACCAGGCCAGTCGTTCGGTCCACACCAGCATGACCAGCTCAGCGTCTGAGGGGCACGGTCTCGCCCTGCTCATTTCCCCGGCCGTGGAGGCCCCCTTTCTTCGCCGCGAGGGACTGCTCCACCACCTGGAGCAGGCACTCGCCGGTGATCCGGCGTTCACCAGCCATCCCGATGCCCGGGCACTGCTCGCCGCAGTACAGCAGCGCCGCAACCAGACGGCGAGCTCCCAAGACGTGTTGCCGGGGGCTGGGTGCGTGAACGGGATTGGTGAACATCGAATCCACCCTCATCCGTGTAGCCGTCTATCTTCGGGTTTCGACGGTCGGGCAACTCTGCGGCTATGGCATCGATATCCAGCTGAGTGAATGCCTTGCCTGGCTTGATTTTGCAGTGGGGAAGGGTCGGTATTCCTATGATGTGTATACCGATGGCGCCGTCTCGGGGAAATTGGCCCGCCGGCCGGACCTGACGGAGTTGGACGCGGACCTCGTGCGATGCCTTTACGACGTTGTCGTGTTCGGAAAGCTGGACCGCATCGGCCGCACGATGAGGGAGATCCATCGCTGGGTCTACGACACCACGGACATCGAGACCCGCTGGGGGCGACGGGTCCGTGTGGCGACTGCGGACGGCCGCATCGACAGCGAGCATCCCATGTTCGGCATTCAGCTGAGCCTGCTCGCCTACGTGGCAGAGCTGGAGCACGCCCTGCTCCTGGAACGGACCCTGAAGGGCCGGGAGATGAAGCTGGCGGCGGGAGGCTGGCCCGGGGGCGTCGCACCATTCTGGCTGATGCTGCCAGGGAGGGGGGACTGTGAGGCGCCGACCCTGCGGGCCCAGGGAGTGGAGCTACTCGATGTCGGAGCCTGGCTGATCGCCGATGAGCGGTTCTCCGCCGCAGAGGCGGCGGAGAACCTCAACGCGCTGGGGTATGTGACGGCACGGGGCTTGCCGTGGACAGGGGAGAACCTGGCCAGGGTCTTCCAGCAGACGGCCCTGGATGGCTACGTCGCCTTTCGGTTCGCACGGCATCGCGGGGCCGGCCACGATCGTGAAGAGGGCGATGGGACGCCGGTACCGGAGGAGGCTGTCCGGATTACTGTGCCGATACCGCTTCCTGCGGGCCGTGTCCGCCAGGTACGGGCCGCGCTTGCGCGCCGGTCTTACGCGAGGGAAGAGCAGAAGACGTACCTGTTGTCGGGCCGGGTCGCCTCCTTGTGCGGGCATCACTACGTTGGGGCGCACAGGGAAGACCGGGGTCGTACCGCCTATCGGTGTACGGGGCGTCGGTCCGACCCGCCCTGCAGCTGTGGGGAGATTGTGGCCGGCCCGCTGGAGGACGCGGTGTGGCGTGAGGTCGCCAAGCTTCTCGTCGACCGCGTACAGCTCCGGGTAGTGGCTGAAGACTTGCTTGGTGTCGTTCCTGGTCAGGAGAGGTCGCTTGGTGAACGCCTGGCGGACCTTGATGCGCGCATCGAACGCTGCCGCCACGTGAGGAAGAAGAAGCTCGTTGCCCTCGCGGGGGCCGTTACGGCGGGAGGGGGCGAGGACTCCAGCTTCGTCCAGGAACTGCAGGCGGCTCTTGCTGAGGTCGGGGACGACTTCGCCGACAGGGACCGACGGCTGGGTCAGTTGCGCGAGGCCGTAGCGGGCCGTGTGGCGGCGGCGCAGCGGCAGGAGATCCGGGCGAGACGCGTACTGGAGGGTGGTGTGGACGTGAAGCGCCGCCTGGAGCTGCTCGACGTTGAGCAGCGACTGGAACTGCTCGATCTCCTGGGCGTCGAGGTGCGTACTGTCACGAAGGTGCCTGGCGCGGTACGGGCAGCGGGTTGCCTGTTTGAGGCCTGGTTCAACGAGCGTCAACGTGCAGTGCCTCGGCCGTTGACCGATGACCAGTGGGCCGCGTTGGCCTCGTGCTTCCCTGTGCCGCGGAAGCGGTCACGCGTGGTGCCACCGCGAGTGGCCTTCGAAGCAGCGCTGTACAAGGTGCGCCACGGTATCCGGTGGGATGCCCTCCCGGTGCGTGTGCTGCAGGGGCAGCGTGTGCAGGGCGTGTATCAGCGCGCCTTGAGCTACCTGAGGGACGGGTGCTGGCAGCATGCAGTGGACGCGCTGGGGGACTACGAGGGCACTGTGGTACCGCCGCTGTACGTACTGCCGGACATTGACATCACCTGCACGTTCGATACGAACCTGATGACGCACTGGGAGCATTCGAACTCTTCGTGACCATCGGCTGGTGCCTGCTGCTTCGTCGTGCCCAGGCTCACGGTTGCCGGGGCTAGCTTGCTGAGCGGTTTCGTCGGCGTGGGCTTCCCCGGAAACCGATGAGTGCCGGCTGGCCTACCGCGTCCACCAGGCTGCCGCACGTATGCCTGTCCAGACTGGCATCGTTCCCCTTCGGCCTTCAGCGTCATGGACAGGTGAGTTCACGTCACAGTGCTGGTCTTGGGAGAGGCTGACCGAGACCATATCGAGCCGCCCTTTCTCGTGTGCCGGGACCCGTCTTGCGCGTGGCAGAACCGCTGTACGTGCGCTTCTGGATGCCGGCTGCACGCGCATAGGACTGATCGTGTGTCACTTTCAGCCATCAAATGACCACGGTCTGCTATCGAAATCCAGTCATCCTGCGTTAAGCGCGGGTGCGTAAGCAGGTTGCTACCTCATCCTGGAACGTTCGTCACCACATGGAGGGGGAAACGATGAACGCCTTACGCCGTCATGCCGCAGATCCGGATGTCCTGACCAGGACCACAGGCCTGGTGAACTTTCTGCAGGAGATGGTGCGTAGCAGCCATCAGCGCCAGCGCGATGACCGTGGCCGTGGGAGGGAGCGGCTGTGGCTCTCAGATCTGCCGTCCCAAATCCGTAAGCCTGGTGTTCGTGAGGACGGCGTGCTCCTGCAGCTCAAGCACGTTCCACAGGAGCCGCCGCCGGATGTCCCGGAACTCCTGGAAGGCTGGATCGACCCGCTGGCGTGCCTGGACCCCGACGCAGACGATCCGCCGATGGCAGAGGAAGGGCCGGCACATAGCCGGATGCCAGTACTGGCTGGAACGCTCAGGGCGGACGAGCCGGCCGTCATCGCCCGGGGTGAGGCAGTTGAGGCGCTGCGCGTGTACGGGCCGTGGCTGGACCGCTGGCGGGCCTGGGCGCAGAAGGAGCGTCGTGAGCAGCCACTGCGCGCTCTGTATGACCTGGTCTATGCCTGGCATCAGAGGCTCGCGCTGGAGGATGACCGGGTCGAGCTGGTCTTGGCGGTGGGCTTGTTGACGTGGGAAAAGCCGGGGCAGGACGCGGTACACCGGCATCTGCTTGTCCAGCGCGTGGAGACGTCAGTGCACCGCGGAACTGCCGAGGTGACGGTGCGGCTGTCGGCGGAGGGGGCGATGCGCCTGGAGGACCAGGACTTCCTGGACTCCGGGGACGGCTGGATCCGGGAGCAGTCCGCGGTCCTGGGCGATGACATCGCCGCCAGCGCTGTACACCCACTGGACCCGGACGCGCTCGAGTTGCTCTCCAAGTGGCAAGACCGCGCCTATCAGCACCGAATCGCCTTCAGCGCCCGATGGCAGCCACCAGGGTCGCCCGAGCCCGTGTCGCGGGTGACGTACGCACCCGCATTGGTGATGCGGCCTCGGAATCTGAACGCCCTGCTGCGCCTGTACGGGAAGATCGCGGAGACCATCGCAGCGGAGGAGTACGCGCCCCTCGGCCTGGCCCAGATGGTCTTGGACGGGCTCAGCACCGAGGAACGCGCGGCCTGGGATGGCCATGGCCTGGGGCAGGCTCCGCTCTTTCAGGGTGATCCGCTCTTTCCAGGCAAGACGAATGAGCAGCAGCGCAGGGTGCTGCGCCGGCTGCAGAAGGACACCGGTGTGGTCGTGCAGGGCCCGCCGGGCACGGGTAAGACGCACACGATCGCCAACCTGGTGTCGGCGCTGCTCGCAGAGGGCCAGCGGGTCCTGGTCACCAGCGCCCGTGACCAGCCGCTCGCCGTACTGCGCGACAAACTCCCCAAGCCCGTCAGGGACCTGTGTGTGCTGCTGCTGAGTTCCACCCGCAGCAACAACGGCACCAGCGAACTGGAACGGACCGTGACAGCGCTAACTAAGCAGGTGGCCAGCACCGATGCCGAGACCCTGCAGGTGGAGATCAACCGCTTGACCAGACGGCGCCTGGACATCCAGGGCCGCATCGGCACCCTCACCGACCAGCTGTTGTCGGTACGAGAGCAGGAGTACCGCCACCAAGGGGTGGCACCCGGCTACGCCGGCACACTGGCCGAGATCGTGCAGCGAGTCCAGGACCACCAGCCGTCACTGAGCTGGATCGGTGCCCTGGCCGACAATGTGCCCGAAGAGTCGCCGCTGTCGGCTCAGCAGGCCCAGGAACTGCTAGTGCTGCTGCGAGAGGGCGCGGGCGAGCCCCGTACTGGAGGTGTCCTGCCCTCTGTCGAGGAGCTGCCGGCCTCTGACCTGGTTGACGCGACCTTCGCCGCGAGCCGCCTGACATCGCACGGCCTGGACGAACAGACCCTGCGGTTGCGCGACATCCTCGCCGGCTTGGACCCCTCGCTGACCGATGACATCACAGGACATCTGGATAGCGCGGCGACTGCACTGCACTACCTCGGTCTCCCCGCGGACCCGTCCTGCTGGGAGGAAGGCTGGTGGGTGTGCCAGGCGCTCACCGAGCGCCTGGCACACCATCAGACGCTGCTGTGGAAGCGAGTCGAGGAAACCGCGGAATACATCACCCAGGCGCGCGACGCACTCGACTCGGTCGGAGTGCGGCGCGTGCACCTGCCCGACGGCCTCGATGTGCAGAACGCCGGACGCATGGCTACTTCCGGGCAGGACCTCCTCAAGCATCTGCAGACCAAGGGCCAGCTGCGTGTGCGGGAGCGGTTCATGTCGCTCGCCTCACGTGAGCAGAAGAACGCCCATGACCTCCTGACTCTGTGCACCATCGACGGGCAGAGTCCGCGCACCGTTGATGACCTCAAGCACGTCCTGGCGTATCTGCGTGCCCACATCGCCCTGGACGTCGTTGCGGTGCGTTGGAAGCAGGTGAAAGCATCCCTGCCCGAAGGAGACATCGAAGTTCTTCTTGCGGAACTGGACCACCGCCAGAAGCAGTTGGAGCACATCTCCACCTTTGCGCAGGCCAGGGAAAGCATCGATCGGATCCTCGTCGGTCAGAGCGTCAGGCTCGCCCTGACCACGCGAACTGCCTGGCAGGTCCTCACCCACGCGGCAGGCGCCCTTGCCCACAGGCGTGCTGCTGACGAAGCGCTTGCCCAGCTCACCTCCTGGGACCAGTACTTGAGCGCTACCGAGGATGGACAACAGCCAGCCCCAGAGGCACGCGCCCTGTCGGCCGCGCTCCGCGAACAGGACTCCGCCGCCTACATCGAAGCCGTCGACGCCCTGTACGCCGCACACCAACGCGATGCGCGTAGGAGCCGCTGCCGACACCTGCTCGACCAGATTCGCACCGCTCACCCCGTGCTCGCCGCCCGCCTGCTGGAAGCAGCGCATGATCCGCAGTGGGACGAACAACTAGCCCAGATCGAGCGTGCCTGGGCATGGGCCAGAGCCGCGCAGTTCGTCGCCGTTCGCCGCACGCCCGGCTTGGAACAGAGACTGGACACGGAACTCGGCCAGCAGGAAGCCCTGCTGGAGGAGATCACCGGTGAACTTGCCGCGACCTGGGGTCGGCTGCACTGCCTGAGGAACATGACCCCCGAACAGCGGTCGGCCCTGCAGATGTACCAAACCCACATGTCCAGCCTCGGCCGCGGTACGGGCCGCAGCGCCGACCGGCTGCGCGCTGCCGCCAAGGAACGCATGCGGGTAGCCCAGGGTGCCGTACCTGCTTGGGTCATGCCCATTGCGGACGTCGCCGAAATGGTGCAGACCGGACACAACAGCTTCGACGTCGTCATCGTCGACGAAGCAAGTCAGGCCAGCATGGATGCCCTCTTCTTGTTGTGGCTCGCGCCGCGCGTCATTGTCGTCGGCGACGACAAGCAGTGCTCACCACCATCCACGGGCTTCGGCCGCCACCAGGCCATCCGCGACAAACTCGCCGCCTACCTCCACGACATGCCATCCGGCGTCCGCGAGCTGTACATGCCGCACACCAACCTCTACGGCCTGCTCAGCTCGTTCTTCCCCGAAGTCATCCGCCTGGATGAACACTTCCGCTGCGTCCCGGAGATCATCAACTGGTCGTCGGCCAACTTCTACGACGAATCCTTGCTGCCGCTACGCCAGTACGGGGGTGAACGGTTGGATCCTCTGCGTGTCACCTACGTCGAGGACGCGGCAACGGCCGGCCGCGAGGTTCGCATCCACAACCCGAGGGAAGCCGCAGCCATCGTCGACACCCTCGAGCGCATGACCGAGGATGCGGCCTACCGTGACAAGACGATCGGTGTGATCGTCCTGCAAGGCCACGGCCAGACCAAATACATCCAGGCCTTGATCGAGCAGCGCATCGCCCCCGCTGTCCGCCAACGCCATCGCATCCAGGTAGGCAACGCCGCTTCATTCCAGGGCGATGAGCGCCACGTCATCCTGCTGTCCATGGTGGTAACCGACCCACCGAAGATCGCAGGCGGTGCCCGTAGCGAACAGCAGGCGTACAACGTGGCCGCCAGCCGCGCCCAGGACCAGATGTGGCTGTTCCATTCAGTTCCGGTGGACCGCCTCAAGCCCAACGACATGCGCCTGAACCTGATCACCTACATGCACAACCCGCCTGCTGCCCTCTCCGCCATGCATGACATCGGCTTCGTATCACCCGATGTCATGCAGGCGCCGTTCCAGTCGATGTTCGAGCAAGAGGTCTATCTGCGACTCAAGGACCGCGGGTATCACGTCCTGCCGCAGTATCCGGCCGGCACCAAGAAGATCGACCTCGTTGTCGTCGGCGCCCGCGGACGCCTTGCCGTGGAGTGCGACGGCGCCTACTTCCACGACACCACCCGCGAACAGATCGAACGCGACCATCAGCGCGACCGAGAACTACGCAGGGTGGGCTGGGAGTTCTACCGCATCCCCGAGAGCGAGTTCCGCTTCGACCCGGACGAGGCGCTCGCCGGGCTGTGGTCCGAACTGAACCGCCTGGACATCCATCCTGCCGAATACATGCTCCCAACGGCAGCGCACAAGGAATCGCCCGAGTGGAGCCCCCTCGACCTGACCGGCCCGGATCACGGCGAGGAGGACTTGGCACCCGACAGCGACGAACCGTATGACGCCGACAACGGCGAGCCGGCTGCCGTTTCCGGCAGCACCTCGTCGCGGGACGTCCAGATCAGCAACCCCACCGACCTGAGCGACTTCTCCGGCTACGGCGGGAACGACGACCCAGAGGAACTGGAGCAGAGCGCATGACCTATGCACCGGAGAACGGCATTCGCACCCTGGACACCAACACCATCAAGGAGCTGGCACGCATCATCTGCGGCGACGACCACCTCTACTACCGCGGCATCCGCGACCTGACCCGCTTCTTCGAGAATGCCGGCTGGCTCAACATCCTCGACTTCGACGGTGAGTCCCGCAGCGAATGGACCCTGGACCGCCTCACCGAACGCCGCGCCGACGGCGCGGCCATCGAGCAGGTCCTGCTGCGCCTCGCCGATGCCCGTGAGTACTACGAGGAACCCCACCAGCTGGCCAAGGTCCTCCAAGCGGTCAACGTCTTTCTCGTCCACGAAGGTCTCCGTCTCGAGAACCCCGGAGGACGCCCCCGCCTGGTGGCCTGCGACCCCTCACTCGGACACCCCGGAGAGCAGGCCCCCGTCGAGCTGAAGGCCACCATGGCCGAAATCATCGCCGATGAGCGTATGGCGCAACTCCTGCAACACCGCCTCGACGAGGCCCGCACCTGCTTCGCCAACGGAGCCCACATCGCCGCCGTCATCATGCTTGGCTCCCTGCTCGAAGGCGTTCTCCTCACGGTCATTCAGGAACGCGATGCTTCACTGCTGAGCCGACGGGACCTCAAACGCATCAACCTTGCTGAGCTGATCGACATCTGCACACAAGCGCGATGGATCGACCCGGACACCAAGAGCTACAGCCACACGTTGCGCGACTACCGCAACTTCGTCCACCCCCACCGCGAGTTCCGGGAGGAACACAAACCTGATCGCGACACCCTCAACGTCTCCTGGTGGGTCGTCAACGGGGCTCTCAACGACCTCGCGGCCAGCCATCCCCACTAGTTTCGCCTGCCGGGCTGGCAGCTGGCCTAGTACGGGTGGGCCGCTGGTCGGAGGCCGTTGGCATCTCGCATGGAATCTACCTGCGGGCGAGCACCCAAGCTCCGTGCCCGCTGGCGAGTACCGGCGGGCACGGAGGTGGGGTGTCAGGGCCTAGATGCAATACCGGTGACTTTGAGGGTGTCGGCTCGTTGTGTTGGGTGTGCCAAGGCCGGGACAGGTGAAGTCGGTCGGGGGCGAGCGGTTTTCGGATCGCATCGCTCTCGGAGTGTTAACGCGTGCGTTTACGCCTGATCTGGTGGACGAGGTGGTGGCGGAGTGCGGGCGTGTTGAGCAGCGTCAGCGGCTGCTTCCGGCACGGGTGGTGGTGTATTTCGTGCTGGCGATGTGCCTGTTCTCGGGGCAGGGGTATGAGGAGGTCGGGCGTCTTCTCACGCAGGGTCTGGAGCGCCAGGGCCGCTGGGCAAAGGGGTGGCGGGTGCCTACGAGCGGAGCGATCGGGCGGGCGCGGCTGCGGCTGGGGCCGGAGGTGCTGAAGGCGTTGTTCGCCCGGGTGTGCCGGCCGGTGGCCATCGCGGGGTCGCGGGGCGCCTGGTTTCGGGGGCTGCGGTTGGTGGCTGTGGACGGGACGACGTTCGATCTGCCGGACACGGTGGCGAATGCCGGGTATTTCGGGCGTCCGGGGACCGGCCGGGGTCAGGGCAGGAGTGCGTATCCGCAGGCCAGGGTTGCGGCTCTGGTCGAGTGCGGCACTCATGCGGTCTTTGCTGCCGAGGTCGGTCCGCTGGCGGTGCACGAGACCGTGCTGGCCGGGCGCCTGTTCTCGTCGTTGACCCGGGGAATGCTGCTGATGGCCGACCGCGGGTTCCTCGGATTCGACCTGTGGCGGGCCGCCACGGCAACCGGCGCCGACCTGCTCTGGCGGGTCAAAAGCAACGCGGTGCTGCCTGTGGTGACGTCGCTGCCCGATGGTTCCTACCTGTCGGAGATCGTCGCCGCCCGTGACAAGAACCGGCGGGCCGACCCGGCCCGGGTCCGCGTCATCGAGTACACCCTTGGCCCACGCGGGAAGGACGGCACCGTCTACCGACTGGTCACCACCCTCCTCGACCCGGACACCGCGCCGGCGGCGGAACTTGCCGCGCTCTACGCCGAACGCTGGGAGATCGAGACCACGCTGGACGA
>NZ_JBVJWD010000042.1:36241-68287 GCF_055602785.1 Streptomyces sp. NPDC037301 | reverse complement strand
GCGGAGGGCAAGGAGATCGCGGCCCGTCTCGCGGTCCGGATCGGGTCGGGCGTCATCACCGACGCCGTCGACCTGGAGGCCGGTGAGCAGGGCCCTGTCGCCACGCAGTCCGCGTTCGCCGCGTCGTTCACCACCAAGTCCCGTGTCTCCAGGGGGACCGCGGTCATCACGGTCAAGCCGAACTCGGCTCCGGTCGAGGCCGCTCCGGCGGCGGGCGCGGTCGAAACCCTCAGTGTGTCGTTCTCCGCGCAGGCCACCGGTACGAAGGTGCTGTCCCGCACGCCGCGCGAGTCGACGGGCCGTCCGGAGCTGACCGAGGCCGCGATCGTCGTCTCCGGCGGCCGTGGCGTCAACGGTGCGGAGAACTTCGCGGTCATCGAGGCCCTCGCCGATTCGCTCGGTGCGGCCGTCGGCGCCTCGCGTGCCGCGGTCGACGCCGGCTGGTACCCGCACTCCAGCCAGGTCGGACAGACCGGCAAGTCCGTCTCCCCGCAGCTGTACATCGCTTCCGGCATCTCCGGCGCGATCCAGCACCGCGCCGGCATGCAGACGTCCAAGACGATCGTCGCGATCAACAAGGACGCCGAGGCCCCGATCTTCGACCTCGTCGACTACGGCGTCGTCGGCGACCTCTTCCAGGTCGTCCCCCAGCTCACCGACGAGGTCAAGTCCCGCAAGGGCTGACCCGCCGTCCAGCTGCACCCCCCTTTCCTTCCGACGGTCCGGGGCCGCACGGTGTGAACTCACCACGCGGCTCCGGACCGTTTCCGATCACCATTGACGCAGATCCGACAGCCTTATAACTTCACTATGCGGATTGTTGATTCCGGGAAGTGGAAACGGCGTGATTGTGGAGGGTGTGGAAATGGGTCAGCAGGAGAAGGTGGCAACGAGCCTCGCCGGTGCGGTCAGCGAGGAGATCAGCGCCTCCCTCACCGCGGTCGACGCCGAGCTCGCCCACCGCTACCCGGGCGACCCGGGGACGCGCCAGCCGGTCCACACGGTCTACGTCCCCGGCGACACGTTCGCCCCCGGCACCATTCGCTCCTGGGGCGACCAGGCGCTGAAGGCCTTGGACGAGCATGCCCCCGACGCGGCCTCGTTCGCCGCCGTCCTCGGCATCCCTGACGAGCTCGCCGTACCCGTCCACGACCGGGTACGCGCCAAGCTGGAGCGCGAGCCCGTAGAAGACCTGCGCATCGATTTCGAGGACGGCTACGGCCCCCGCCCCGATGCCGAGGAGGACGAGGCCGCCGCCCGCGCTGCCCGGCTGGTCTCGGAGGCGTACGGGAACGGCACGGCGGCCCCGTACATGGGCATCCGGATGAAGTGCATGGAGGCCGCCGTACGCGACCGCGGTATCCGCACCACGGACGTCTTCCTCACCGGCCTGATGCAGGCGGGCGGCCTCCCCGACGGGCTTGTCCTCACCCTCCCCAAGGTGACGTACCCCGAGCAGGTCACCGCCTTCGTCCGGCTCCTCGAAGCGTTCGAGCAGGCGCACGGGCTGCCGACGGGCCGCCTCGGCTTCGAGATCCAGATCGAGACCAGCCAGTCCATCCTCGCCGCCGACGGCACCGCCGCCGTGGCTCGCATGATCGACGCCGCGCAGGGCCGCGCCACCGGCCTGCACTACGGCACCTTCGACTACAGCGCCTGCGTCGGCGTCAGCCCCGCCTACCAGTCCAGCGACCACCCGGCCGCCGACCACGCCAAGGCCGTCATGCAGGTCGCCGCCGCAGGCACCGGCGTACGGGTCTCCGACGGCTCCACCAACGTTCTCCCGGTCGGCCCGACCCACCAGGTCCACGAGGCCTGGCGGCTCCACTACGGCCTCACCCGCCGTGCCCTGGCCCGCGCCTACTACCAGGGCTGGGACATGCACCCGGGCCACCTGCCGACCCGTTATGCAGCCGTCTACGCCTTCTACCGCGAGGGCCTGGCGCAGGCCGCCGCCCGCCTCGCCGCGTATGTGGCCAAGGCCGGCGGTGACGTCATGGACGAACCCGCCACCGCCAAGGCGCTCAGCGCGTACCTCCTGCGTGGCATCGACTGCGGCGCGCTGGACACCGCCGAGGTCGCCCGCCTGACCGGGCTGACGCGCGCCGACCTGGACGCATTCGCGTCGCCGCGGCGGGGCGGGCTCACGGTGACCACGCCGTAACGGGTGCTCGCGCCGGCCGCCGTGTCATGGTGACCGTGGCGGTGCGGCGGCTCAGGCGGGCGGCAGTTCGCCCGAGCCGCGCTGGATGAGCGTCGTGGGGAGCTCGACGCGGGCCGGGGCGTGGTCCGCGCCGTCCAGACGGCGGAAGAGGTGCTCGGCGGCGGTGCGGCCGACGGCGGCGGCGTCCTGGGAGATGACGGTGATGCCGAGCAGGTCGGCCAGTTCGATGTCGTCGAAGCCGACCAGGGCGACCCGGCGTTCCTGCTCCGCGAGGACACGTACCGCCGTCACCGTCACCCGGTTGTTGCCCGCGAACAACGCGGTGACGGGCTCGGGGCCGGAGAGCATCTGCTCGGCGGCGGCCCGGACCCGGTCGGGGTCGGTCGGGCCGAGGGAGACCCACGAGTCCTCGACCGTTGTCCCGGCGTCCGCCATGGCCGCGTGGTAGCCGCGCAGTCGCTCGGTGGCAGTGTGGATGCGCGGCTGGTCGCCGATGAAGCCGATCCGGCGGTGGCCGTGCGCGATCAGATGCGCGACGCCCTCGCGGGCTCCGCCGAAGCTGTCGGACAGGACCATGTCGGCGTCGATACGGCCTGCCGGGCGGTCCACGAAGACGGTGGCGATGCCGGCCTTTATCTCCGGCTCCAGATAGCGGTGGTCGTCGCCGGCCGGAATCACGATGAGCCCGTCCACCCGGCGCGCACACAGGGCGAGTACGAGCTCCTGCTCGCGCTCCGGGTCCTCGGCGCTCGACCCGTTGATGAGCAGGGCGCCGTGTGCCCGGGCGACCTCCTCCACCGCGCGGCTCAGAGGTCCGTAGAACGGGTCGGCGAGATCCTCCAGGACCAGGCCGATGGAAGCGGTGCGGCCCTTGCGCAGAACGCGCGCGCTGTCGTTGCGGCGGAAGCCGAGCGCCTCGATGGCCTCCTGGACCCGGCGTTCGGTGTCGGGCGTGACACCCGGCTCGCTGTTGACCACACGGGAGACCGTCTTGAGGCCCACTCCGGCGCGGGCGGCCACATCCTTCATGGTCGGCCGGTTGCCGTAACGGGTCTCGGAGTGACGGGCGGTCTCGGCCACGGTGCGCTGTCCTGTCGTCGGGTGCGGGCGGTCCGGCGGGCCCGCGAGCGGTGCCGCGGAGGGGTCGGAGGCTGTGCCGTCGAGCATAGGCCCTGGACAACGTTGTCAGCTGAATGGAGACTGGGCAGACTGTGTACCGAAGCCGCAGGTCCTCGCCACCTACTCACGGAGCCGCACCCGATGTATACCGACCTCGTCGCCGCGCTGGACATCGGTGGCACCAAGATCGCCGGCGCGCTGGTGGACGGCAGCGGCGCGCTCCTTGTGCGGGCGCAGCGGCCGACGCCCGCCCGGGAGAGCGCCGAGACGGTGATGGGGGCCGTGACGGAGGTCCTGGCCCAGCTGTCAGGATCGCCGCTGTGGGAGCGGGCGACGGCCGTCGGTATCGGCAGCGCGGGCCCGGTGGACGCCTCGGCCGGTACGGTCAGCCCCGTCAATGTCCCCGGCTGGCGCGACTTCCCGCTGGTGGAACGGGTCGGTAAGGCGGTCGGCGGACTGTCCGTCGAACTGGTCGGCGACGGCGTCGCGATGACGGCGGCCGAGCACTGGCTGGGCGCGGCCCGCGGCTACGCCAACGCGCTGTGCATGGTCGTGTCGACCGGTGTGGGCGGCGGACTCGTCCTCGGCGGAAAACTGCACCCCGGCCCCACGGGTAACGCCGGACACATCGGCCACGTCAGCGTCGACCTGGACGGTGACCTGTGCCCGTGCGGTTCGCGCGGCTGCGTCGAGCGCATCGCCAGCGGACCGAACATCGCCCGCCGGGCGCTGGAGGCCGGCTGGCGGCCCGGACCGGACGGGGATGCCTCGGCCGCCGCCGTGGCCGCCGCCGCGCGCGCCGGGGACCAGGCCGCCATCGCCTCGTTCGAGCGCGCCGCTCAGGCGCTGGCCGCCGGAATCGCCGCCACCGCCACGCTCGTCGAGATCGACATCGCGGTGATCGGCGGGGGAGTGGCCGGAGCGGGCGACATCCTCTTCGCTCCGCTGCGCCGCGCCCTGAGTCAGTACGCCACGCTCTCCTTCGTCCAGCAGCTCACGGTGGCCCCGGCGGTGATGGGCACCGACGCAGGGTTGGTGGGCGCGGCGGCGGCGGTGCGGGTGGACTCGGGCGGGGTGGTGGCCGTTTAGGTCCTGCTGTCCGGCAGGGCGCGAAGCGCCGGACGGGCCCCGGGACCGGTGTCCTGGGGCCCGTCCGGCGATCGAAGGCGCGACATGGCCGCGACCGCGGTTCGCCGTCAGTTCTCCCGTCAGCAGGTGATCCGCAGGTCCGCCCAGTCCGCGTGGTCGGAATCGACACCGTCCCCGCCGTCGGTGACCACCAGACGTACCACCTGCGCACCGCTCACATCAGCGGAGAGCGGCTGCGCGGGCATCGCATTGGTCAGTACGCCGGTCGACGCCACCTTCGTACCGTCGGCCCAGACTTCGAAGGCGACCGTTCCCTTGGCGCCCTTCTCGTCGTCGACCCCGACCTGCGCCGTCACGGCGCTGCATGCCTCGCCGGTGTAGAACTCGACTGCGCTGTCGGCATGCACACCGAGGCCCTTGGCGAAGACCGCGCCGCCGATGGTGAGCGGATTCCCGTCACCCGCCTTGCTCTCGCCGTTGCTGGTGTCCTTCTCGACCGGGCCCCAGCCGTTGGCGGCGGAGAGCTGGGGCAGATCGCTCAGGTAGCCGGCGCCCGCAGGC
Organism: Streptomyces sp. NPDC037301; assembly: GCF_055602785.1. Taxonomy (NCBI): domain Bacteria; kingdom Bacillati; phylum Actinomycetota; class Actinomycetes; order Kitasatosporales; family Streptomycetaceae; genus Streptomyces; species Streptomyces sp. NPDC037301. The sequence goes on along the minus strand of NZ_JBVJWD010000042.1, from coordinate 63,354 downwards.
GGCGCGACCACCACATGGGCCTGGAACGGGACCGTGGACCGCATCCGTGTCCCGGCGGGTGAGCGGTACTGGGCGGTGAGCGTCAGATCGTACGTACCGGTGGCTGTGCCCGCAGGGGCAGTCACCTGCCAGCGGGTGGTGAGGGCCCGGCCGGTCGGCAGAGCCGGCGATCCGGTCGGCGATGCCGCCTTCACCTGCCAGCCCGAGGGGCCGGTGAGCGCCGCGGAGACCTTCGTCGCGGGGGTACGGCCGAGGTCGGTCACCGTCGTCGTCAGTGCGGCCGTGCGCCCGGCCTCGACCAACGGGCTTCCGTTCAGGCCGAGTTCCACTGCAGGCGGATGCGCGGCCCACTTGCGGTCGGCGGCGATGCGCAGCAGTACGGTTCCGTGCGCCGGGACGGTCGCCGAAACGCTGCCCGCCGTGTTGTACGTCGTGTGCTCCCACAGGTCACGCATCGTGTACGCGGTGGCCTTCGGCAGCCCCGCCGCCTCGGCCGTCGTCGAGATGTGCTGTGCGCTGCCGGTCTCGTTGAACAGGGCCACGACGCGGCTGCCGTCCTGCATCTCCTTGGTGACGACCCAGCGTCCGCTGGTGGAGGAGAGCACGGTGCCCTGCTTGCCCAGCGGGTCCTGATCGACCGCGATGACCTCGTGGTTGGAGAGGATCTCGAAGGTCTCCGGGTCCGCCTTGCGCAGATCGGAACCGATGAGCAGCGGCGCCGCCATCACGGACCACATGGAGAAGTGGGTGCGGTACTCCGTGTCCGTCATGCCACCGTTGCCGACCTCCAGCATGTCGGGGTCGTTCCAGTGCCCCGGGCCCGCTGCGGCGGCGAGGGGCAGATTCTGCTTCGTGATCGACAGCATGCTGCCCCAGCTGTCGTTGATGTCGCCGGTCGTGCGCCAGAGGTTGCCGATTTCGCCGGCCCACTCCCAGGGCTTGTTCTCGCCCCATTCGCAGATGCTGTAGACGATGGGGCGGCCGGTCGCCGCCAGCGCGTCCCGCATCGTCGTATAGCGCTGTTTCGCATCGACGCCCTGGTTGTTGCAGTTGTCGTATTTGAGGTAGTCGATGCCCCAGTCCGCGAACTGCTGCGCATCGCTGTACTCATGGCCGAGCGCACCCGGAAGTCCCACGCTGTCGCAGGTCTTGGTGCCGGCGCTGGTGTAGATGCCGATTTTCAGGCCCTTGGAGTGGACATAGTCCGCGACGGACTTGATGCCCTTCGGGAAGCGCTGCGGATCGGCCTCCAGCTTTCCGTCCGCATTACGCTGCGGCTTTGCCCAGCAGTCGTCGAGATTGACGTACTGATAGCCCGCGTCCTTGAGGCCCTTCTCGACAAAGATGTCGGCGATGCCCTTGACCATCGCCTCGTTGAACTCGGCACGACAGTGGGTCGAGTTCCAATTGTTGAACCCCATCGGAGGGGTGAGCGCAAGGCCGTTGCCGGCCTGCGGAGCGGGCGCGGGGGCGGGCGAGTCCGCGACGGCGGGAACGGTCACCCCCGCGGCGCAGAGCAGCCCGGCCAGCAGCGCTCCGATGACTCCGCGGTGGCTGGTTCGGTTTGTACGGGTTGGAAGATGACGCATCATTACGTTCCTCCATACTCGTGCCGGATCGGATACGGCATGTGCACGCCAAGGCGTGCGATTACGTTAGAGCGTGTTGAAGTCTGTTGGAAGGGGAGCGGCATCGGTTGTTCGGCATCTCGTCAAAACCCTTGACTGCACCATCGCTTGGGAGTGAGATCCAATCGCACGTTCGGTTGTGTTGGGTTGCATCCCAAAGGAGTTGGGCATGACGCAGTCTGATTACGACAGGTCAGGTGTGCCGGGCAGCGTCGCAGGACATCGGATGTCCCGGCGGAGTCTGTTGCGTGGTGCGGCAGTCGGCGCGGGAGCCGTGACACTCCCCTCCTTGCTCACCGCCTGCGGGAGCGGCCCCGGCGGTGACGGCAAAACGATCACCATGGGCTCGAATTCGTCCGACCCCATTCCGAAGAAGGCCTTCGCCGACGCTTTCGCGGCGTACGAGGCGCAGTCGGGCGGGCGGAAGGTGAAGGTCAACACCGTCGACCACAACACCTTTCAGGAGAACATCAACCGGTATCTGCAGGGCAAGCCGGACGATGTCTTCATGTGGTTCGCCGGCTACCGGATGCAGTTCTTCGCCGAGAAAGGCCTGCTGCACGACATCAGTGACAACTGGCAGGACTACAAGGGCTTCTCGGCCGCGCTGAAAGACCAGTCCACCGGCGCGGACGGCAAGCAGTACCTCACCCCCTACTACTACTATCCGTGGGCCGTCTTCCACCGTAAGAGCCTGTTCGACGAGCGCGGCTATCAGGCACCGAAGACACTCGACGAGTACGTAGCGCTCGCCAAGCAGATGCAGAAGGACAAGCTGGACCCCATCGCCTTCTGCGACAAGGACGGCTGGCCCGCCATGGGCACCTTCGACTACATCAACATGCGCACCAACGGCTATGAGTTCCACAAGAGCCTGATGGCGGGTGAAGTCGCCTGGACCGACAAGCGCGTCAAGGAAGTCTTCGACACCTGGCGCCGGCTCCTCCCGTACTGCCAGCAGGGCGCCAACGGCCGCACCTGGCAGGAGGCCGCCACCAGCCTCCAGAAGAAAGAGGCCGGCATGGCCGTGTTCGGCCTGCCGCACCCGGGCGCACAGTTCCCCAAGGGCGAACAGGGCGACATCGACTTCTTCCCCTTCCCCGTCATCAATCCGGAGCACGGACAGGACGCGGTCGAGGCACCCATCGACGGGTTCCTGCTGGCGAAGAAGTCGAAGAACCTCAAGAACAAGAAGACCCTGGAGAGCGCCAAGGACCTGCTCAAGTGGCTGGCCACCGGCAAGGCCGAGGACATCTACCTGAAGAGCGACCCGAACAACATCGCGGTCAGCGACCAGGCGGACATCTCCACGTACTCACCGATCCAGAAGAAGGCCGTGGAACTGGTCTCCGGGGCGAAGCAGATCTCCCAGTTCCTGGACCGCGACACCCGGCCGGACTTCTCCTCCACGGTCATGATCCCGGCGATCCAGAAGTTCATCAGCAACCCGAACGACGTGGACGGCCTGGTCAACGACATCGAACGGCAGAAGAAGACCATCTTCGCCGCCGACTGACTCCGGACGACCCCGATGGAATCCGACTGAACCTGGAGTACCGACCGTGTCGTTCATCTCGGCGCGGCGCACCGGACGGCGGGTCTCGCGGCGGTTCACCGGCCGCGACCTCGCCGTACTCGGTGTGCTGCTCGGCATACCCGTCCTGCTGGACATCGCCATCGTGTGGGGACCGACCCTCGCCTCCGTCGTGCTCTCCTTCACCAGCTGGGACGGCATCGGTGACATCAAGTGGGTCGGTACGCAGAACTACGAGAATCTCTTCACCAACTACCCGCAGTTCTGGCCCGCCGCCCGGCACAATCTGCTCTGGCTCGCCTTCCTGGGCCTGGTCGCCGCACCGTTCGGGCTGCTGCTCGCCGTACTCATCGACAGGGGCGTTCGCTTCAGCCGCTTCTACCAGTCGACGCTGTACATGCCCGTCGTGCTGTCTCTCGCCGTGGTCGGTTTCATGGCCCAGCTGATTTTCTCCCGTGACCAGGGAGCCCTCAACGCGGTCATCGGGGACACGAAGTCGCCGACCGACTGGCTCGGCGATCCGAACCTCAACATCTGGATGGTCCTGCTGGCCGCGGCCTGGCGGCACACCGGCTACGTGATGATCCTCTACCTCGCCGGGCTCAAGGCCGTCGACCCCTCGCTGAAGGAGGCCGCGGCGATCGACGGTGCGGGCGAGGCCCAGACCTTCTTCCGCATCGTCTTCCCCACGCTGCGGCCGGTCAATGTCATCGTCGGCGTCATCACCGTCATCGAGTCCCTGCGCGCCTTCGACATCGTGTACGCCGTCAACCACGGCCGCAACGGACTCGAACTCCTCTCGGTGCTCGTCACCGACAACATCATCGGTGAGGCCAGCCGCATCGGATTCGGCTCCGCCATCGCTGTCGTCCTGCTGGCCGTCTCCCTGGGGTTCGTCGTGACGTACCTGGTCCAGGAGCTCCGAGGGGAGAAGAACCGTTGACCGTCCACATCGCCCCCGCCCGCCCCACCGCACCACCTGCGCCACCGGCCCCCGCCGTCCGGCGCCGGCTCCGCCCCGGGAGGATCGGCGTCCACGCCTTCCTGATGGCGGTCTCCCTCGCCTTCCTCGCCCCGCTGCTGCTCGCGGTGTACGCCTCGCTGCGGCCGTACGACGAGACCTCGGCACACGGCTACTTCTCGCTGCCGCGCCACCTCTCGCTGGACTACTACCGCCAGGCGTTCTCCGACTCCGGCATGACGAAGTACTTCGTCAACACGATGATCATCGCGGTTCCTGGGGTACTCGTCACCCTCTTCCTCGCCTCCTTCGTGGCCTTCGCGCTGGCCCGGCTGAAGATGCGCGGCGGACTCGTCCTGCTCATGCTTTTCACCGCCGGGAACCTGTTGCCGCAGCAGGTGATCGTCACGCCCCTGTACGTCGTCTTCAACCGCATCCCACTGCCCTACTGGATGTCCGACTCGATGACGATGTTCGACTCGTACTGGGCCGTCATCACCGTGCAGATCGGCTTCCAGCTGGGCTTCTGCGTCTTCGTCCTGGCCAACTTCATGCGCACCCTGCCGCAGGAGATCCTGGAGGCCGCGATCGTCGACGGCGCGGGCGTCTGGACCCGGTACTGGCGGATCACCCTGCCCCTGTGCCGCCCGGCCCTGGCCGCGCTCGGCACGCTCCAGTTCACCTGGATGTACAACGATTTCCTCTGGGCACTGGTCTTCATCTCCGACGGCGACAAGCTCCCCGTCACCTCGGCGCTGAACAATCTCAGGGGCCAGTTCTTCACGGACTACAACCTGCTCGCCGCAGGCTCGGTGATCGTCGCTCTGCCGACCCTCGTGGTCTTCCTGCTGCTCCAGCGCCACTTCATCGCGGGCCTCACCCTGGGCTCCAGCAAGGGGTAGCTGCCGACCTGCGAAAACAGCTTCACGAGCCAACTCCGATGAGTCTCTGTTGATGCTCTGACCGGGCGGAGGATGTGGTCTGATCCGAGGCGGTCGGCACGTCCGGCAGGGTGCATACCCCGCCACTACTGGGAGGCCGGGGAGAATCCGGGGAGATCTTTTGGGAATCGGCTGCGCGCCCTCGAACCAGGCATCCATCGCCGCCCTGCCGCGCCCGTCGGCCTCCGGCATGAAGTGCGCGTAGACCCTCAGCGTGATCGCGGGGTCGGCGCGGCCCAGCGACGGCCAGGACGTCAAGCAGGACGATCAATGCCGTGCCATCTGGGCATCGCGGCCGGCGAGCACACCGAACGCTCGCTGATTCTCGGCCTGGCCCTGGCACTCGCTGAAGACCGCCGCCGGGACATCGTCAAGAAGACGAAGCACGGTCCGGAAGCCGCGCGTAAGCGTGGCCGTGTCGGAGGTCGCAAGCCCGTCATGACGGAGGCGGCCCCACCTGGGAGGAACGACGGGCGACGCCGTCAAAACCCCGGTTCACGAAGAGGCAGAAGGCCGCAAGGAAGCCGCTGCTGAATGATGGCCGAGTTGGACGCGGCAGTTTAGCGAAGTGACTGGCGTGCCGCGAGGGCGGCACGGTCAGCCGCTTGGGATGAGATCTGTCGACTGTCCGACGATCCGACACGCGAAGAGCGAAAGCAGCTCTGGGAACACAAGCAGCGGATATTTGCGGGCGAAGCTCAGGCCCGGCGCCGCGCCGGCGGTGTCCGTTAGACGTCGGTCGATCTACGAGGAACGCCTCATCAAGCCGCCTCATACCGATGCGCCTGGCCGCCACGCCATTCGATCCAGTACGGGTCGTCAAGGAGATGCTCGGCGTCGTAGATCCCAGCCCGCCGGAGGAATTCGACGAGGTCACTGTCATCGTGGGCGAGTCCGGCGATCTCACCGTTGATGGTGACCGCCCGGCCGCCGGTGGCCGGCGCCGGGCGGTGCACGACTATCGGGGCGCTCACGTCTTCAGGGTGCGCCGGGCTGCAGCTCACAGCACTCCGAGCTCGGTGTCTGGCCGACAGTGAGCGCAGGCCCGGATGCCTTCGGCGAGCGCGGCGAGGGCCTGCTCGCGGCTGATGGCCCGGTGACGTTTCCCGATGGCGTAGCAGTGCCCGGCGTGCACCTCGATGGGGTGGGCGCCGAGGCCGATGCTGAGCTCCATCACCCAGTCCGGTGTCGGCGGCCGTCGCTCCTCGCCCTGCTGCCGCTCGGCTTCGCGGCGCTCCTCGTCGGCGATCCAGCGGTCGGTCTGGGCGAGCTGCTGCTCCTGCACTCTCCTGAGGAAGCGCAGCATGACCAGGCGCGACGGCTGGCTATCGGACATGAGTTCGATTCTAATTCCTGTGGAGTCTGCCGCGAGCTCCGCCCGTCCCCCTGCCACACCGGCCGTGCCCCCGCTGCGTCCCCCGTCGGCAGGGCCACTCACTGCGCGTTGCGGCGGCCATCGCTGATCGATAGCGGTCAGCAGGTCGGCGGGGTGGTCACTCAGGGCAGAGCGTGGCCCGCAGCGCGGCATTCAGCTGCTTCCCTTGCGCGTCCGTCAACGGCTGGGAGTCGTTCCCGAAGCGCTGCGCCGCGAGCCAATCAGCCTTGTCACCCCCGTCCAGAAGCGTGGCGCACTGGTTTCGCCCCGCGTCGATGGCCTTCTCCTCGTCCTCGACGAGGCGCGGGTCCACGGCCCGGATCGCGCGAAGGTAGACCTCGCGGCCGGTCCCCATCGGTTCGGGAGGAAGGCCTGCCGTCATCTCGGGGGCGGAATAGTCGGTGGTCGGCGTCGTCGCCTTCGGCGCGGGCTTCGTAACGTCCTTTTCCCCGGCCGAGCAGGCGGTGAGAGACAGCGCAGCAACAGCAGCGAGCAGGACGGCGACGGGTCTCACGATGGCACTCCATGTGTAGGTGTGCATGGTGTGACCCGTGAGGTACGCAGATAGTTGCGCAGGCCCCAAGTGGCCCTCGGCCCGTTGTCATGCCGGCCCGGACCGTGGGCTCATCACATTCGCGCCTATGACCGGGTGCAGCTACGAGACCGCCCCGCCCGGAACAGCGCCCGGACGGGGCGGACGCGCATCAGCTGTCGCGCTCTGGCTCCGGATGCGGCACGGCCTTCTTTCACGGCCATCTCCAGCTCGAACCGGGACGCCCCGGCCGCCTCCAGCGTGCGCGGTCACCGCGGCCTGGAACTTCGCCGCCGCCTCCCGCCACGGTGCCCATGCTTCCTCCGTGCAGGGTGCGGCGAGGGCCTTGCGTTGCTCTTCAGCAGCGGAACGTTCCAGCATGATCAGATCTTCAGGGATGTCGATTGCCACGGCCGGACCGTAAACGGCGGCACCGACAATCGAACGGATCTGCGCAGGTCAGGCCGCTGCGATGACATCGACTCAAATCGCCTGGCTGAACAATCTCAGGGGCCAGTTCTTCACGTACTACAACCTGCTCGCCGCAGGCTCGGTGATCGTCGCTCTGCCGACTCTCGTGGTCTTCCTGCTGCTCCACGCCACTTCATCGTGGGCCTCACCCTGGGCTCCAGCAAGGGGTGGCCCAGGTCTCAGTGGGCCCGGTCCGCCGACTGCTGCGGTACGACCACCAGGAACGCGTCCTGCTCCAGATCCATCACCACCTCGGCCGCCATGCCCTCGCAGCGACGGGCGGCGGCGAATTCCTCCGCGGGCCGGCTGCCTCGCGGTCCTCCTGCGGGAAACCGCTCAAGTACTGTGCGACACACGGTGTACCCCCTGGTCGTCGGTCCGGCCTGTCCGCTCCAACGACCTTCCGCCGTCCCCGTTACGGCTGCGCGGACGGCCGGACTCGCGCAGGGGGACGCCGTCCACGGGCATCCGATGATTCCTTTCCGGTAACAGCATCGCCACAACCGGGTTTTCGCGGCAGGGTGTTGCGGGCAAGCCACAGGGGGCTACGGAAGAGGGGGAAACGTGATCGTCTGGATCAACGGTGCGTTCAGCGCGGGCAAGACGAGCGCTGCGCGCGAACTGGTCGATCTGATCCCGAACAGCACGTTCTACGACCCCGAGCTGATCGGCGCGGGGCTGAGGTATCTGCTGCCCCAGAAGAGACTTGCCGAAGTGACGGACTTCCAGGACCTGCCGATCTGGCGGCGTCTGGTGGTGGACACCGCCGCGGCCCTGCTGGCCGAGGTGTCCGGGGTGCTGGTGGTACCGATGACACTGCTGCGACAGGAGTATCGCGACGAGATCTTCGGTGGGCTGGCCTCGCGGCGCATCCCGGTGCGTCATGTTCTGCTCTCACCTGAGGAAACGATCCTGCGCAAACGGATCGCCGGCCGGGTGGAGTTCGCCGACGACCCGGAGCACAGCGAACGGATCCGGCAGTGGGCCTACGAGCACATCGAGCCGTACCGGGCGGCGCTCGGCTGGCTCACCCGGGACGCCCACACCATCGACACCAGCGCGCTCACTCCGCACGAGACGGCCGAGCGGATAGCCGAGGCGGTCCGCACCGGAGCGGCCACCGCGTGCGAGATCGTGCAGACGCCCGAGCCGACCGCAGAAACCGTTGCGGCCGGTGTACTGCTCTTCGACGAACGCGATCGGGTGCTGCTCGTCGACCCGACGTACAAGCCCGGCTGGGAGTTCCCGGGCGGAATAGTCGAGGCCGGCGAGGCACCCGCACAGGCCGGGATCCGTGAAGTGGCCGAGGAGATAGGCATTCACCTCGACCGGGTGCCCAAACTCCTCGTCATCGACTGGGAGGAGCCGAAACCACCCGGCTACGGAGGGCTGCGGATGCTCTTCGACGGCGGCCTGCTGCCCGGGGCGGACGCCGAACGACTGCTGCTGCCCGGCTCCGAACTGCGCGGCTGGCGATTCGTCACCGAGGAGGAGGCGGCCACCATGCTGCCCCCCACCCGGTACGAACGGTTGCGCTGGGCGCTGCGCGCCCGGGAGCAGTCAACCGTGCTCAACCTGGAGGCCGGAGTCCCGGTCGGCTGAGGCACGCAGCGTCGTGGCGGCGTCGACAGTGAGCGGATCGCCGTGCCCGAAGCAGACCGTGGCCGGTTCCAGTGCGGCCAGCCGTCGGAACGAGGCCACGGCCTGCGCCCGGTCGACGTTGAAGACGCCCAGCATCACCTGACCGACCCCGGCCACGCAGTCGCCGGTGAACAGCACTCCGTGTTGCGGCAGATGGATACCGATGGAGCCGGGGGTGTGGCCCGGTGCGTGGACCACACGGGCCCCCGATCCGAAGCGGATCTCGTCGCCGTCGGCCAGCTCGCGGTCGACACGGGTCGGCGGGGCCGGTGGCACGGTCAGCGCATGCTCGTACAACGGGCGTTCCCAGTCCAGCAGGGCGGGGTCGGCAATCTCCTCCTCGCCACGGATCACCGGGGCGTCCAGCCGATGGGCCAGGATCTCGGCGCCGTGCCGGTCGGCGAGCACCTGGGCGGAACCGTAGTGGTCGCGATGCCCATGAGTGACGACGATCCGGCTGATGCCGTCGGGGTCCAGGCCGAGGCCGCGCACCGCGGCCTCGATCGCGGGCGCCGCATCGATGTCGCCCGCGTCGATCAGAGTCAGGTCCGCGCCGTCGCGCCACAGATACGCCTGGCCGATGGGGAAGCGGAACATGTGCAGTTGGGGAAGTACCTCGACGAGATCCATGCGGCGAACGTATGCGGACGTACCCGCCCGCCGCCCGGATCTACGCTCTGGGCGAGCTTCGCTCAGCGCGTAGTGCGGCTGCACAGACGGCCCGGAACCCGCGGGGCCGGGCGTGAACCGGAGTCAGCGCCAAGGGATGTTCCGCCACGGGCTGCCCTCGTTCTCCGTCAGGAGACGGTGAGCGGCGATGTTCTGCTCGTAGAACGTGCCGTACTGCTCATCGTCGAAACGCAGCACCCTGCCCAGCGCGTACGCCGCGAAGAAGCTCTCCCGCGAGTCATAGGCCGACTTGCTGAGCGCCCCCGCGTGCACGATCGCCTGCTCGGCCTCGTGCGTCGGCCTCGTGTGGATGGCAGAACCGGGCCGACAGCCCCCAGCGGGCGACCATCACATGGAGCCGGCAGCGCGAGAGCGCGTCGAGGACCGCTTCCGTGCTTCCGCTCGCCCCGGACTCCTGCAGCAGCCGTTCGGCCTCCGTCGTCGGCGCCCAGCCGATCCCTGTCCCCGTTGTCACGGGCCGATCCTATGAAGCCGGGCCCGGACCGACCCGTGGCGGGTGGTCCGGACCCGGTCCGCCGCAGACGGAGCGGCGGACCGGTCGGCCCTGCGAACAAGAGATCCGCAGGAACGCGGCGGGATCAGTGACGCAGAGTCAGGCCCGCTTGGACTCCGCGTAGTTCCGCAGGAACAGGGCCTCGGCGAGCGAAAGCCGCTCCAGCTCCTCGGGTGACACGCTCTCGTTCACCGCGTGGATCTGTGCCTCCGGCTCGCTCAGGCCGATCAGGAGGATCTCGGCCTGCGGGTAGAGGGCGGCGAGGGTGTTGCAGAGCGGGATCGAGCCGCCCATCCCGGACGTCTGCATCTTCTCGCCGGGGTACGCGGCCTCCATCGCCTGAGCCATGGACGTGTACGCCGGGCTGGAGGTGTCCGCGCGGAACGGCTGGCCCTGGCCGACCTGTTCAACCGACACCCTGGCACCCCACGGGGCGTGCGCCTTGAAGTGAGCGGTCAGCAACTCGGTCGCCTTCGCGGCGTCCTGGCCCGGTGGCACCCGCAGGCTGACCTGCGCCCGCGCGCTCGCCTGCAGCGACGGTGTCGCGCCGACCACCGGCGGGCAGTCGATACCGATGACGGTGACGGCGGGCCGCGCCCAGATCCGGTCGGCGACCGTACCTGTGCCGATCAGTCCGACGCCGTCGAGGACTTTCGCGTCCTTGCGGAACTCGGCCTCCGCGTACTGCAGTCCGTCCCATTCGGCGTCCGTGGCGAGCCCGTCGACGGTCGTGGTGCCGTCCTCGGCGCGCAGCGACGACAGCAGCTGGATCATCGCTGCCAGCGCATCCGGGGCGGCGCCGCCGAACTGTCCGGAATGCAGGTTTCCTTCGAGGGTGTCGAGTGTGACCCGCAGCATCGTCATGCCGCGCAGCGTCGCGGTCACCGTCGGCAGACCGACCCGGAAGTTGCCGGTGTCGCCGATGACGATCGTGTCGGCGGTCAGCAGTTCGGGGTGCGCCTCGGCGTACCGCTCCAGGCCGCCGGTGCCCTGCTCCTCGGAACCCTCGGCGATCACCTTGACGGAGACCGGGACGCCGCCGTTCGCCTTGAGGGCGCGCAGGGCGAGGAGATGCATGATGAAGCCACCCTTGCAGTCGGCCGCGCCGCGGCCGAACCAACGGCCGTCGCGCTCCGTCAGCTCGAACGGCGGGGAGAGCCAGGCGGACTGGTCGAGCGGCGGCTGCACGTCGTAGTGCGCGTAGAGCAGTACGGTCGGGGCGTCGGCCGGGCCGGGCAGGAAGCCGTACACCGACTGGGTGCCGTCGGGGGTGTCGAGCAGGGCGACATCCTGGAAGTCCTCGGCGCGCAGCGCGTCGGCGACCCAGTTGGCAGCCGCCTCGCACTCGCTCTTCGGGAACTGCGCGGGATCCGCCACCGACTGGAAGGCCACGAGCTCGGTCAGCTCCGTCTTGGCACGGGGCATCAGCGAGGCAATGGTCTCGGAGATCGGATGGGCGGTCATGGGCACGCTCCTCGTGGGTGCGACGTTATGTATACGAATCCGGGCACATGCACGCCGAGTGTGCGGCGTTGCATGTAGGACGAACGCACGGTCGATCCTCCCACAGCGGGGGCCGGGCCGGGCGCGCCGTAGGATGCCGTGAGCAGCATGGGCCACTGGTGGGATCGGGAGCAGAAGCACATCGTGAGCAGCGAGAACGCAGACGCCGTACATGAGCACGAAGAGTCGACCGTGTGGGACGTCGTCGTAGTCGGTGGCGGACCGGCCGGAGCCTCCGCGGCATATGCGGCGGCGGTCGCCGGCCGACGGGTACTGCTCCTCGAGAAGGCGGAACTGCCCCGCTACAAGACGTGTGGCGGCGGGATCATCGGGTTTTCGCGTGATTCGCTGCCGCCCGGATTCGAACTGCCGTTGCGGGACCGGATTCACGCGGTCACGTTCTCGCTCAATGGCAGGCTGGCGCGGACCCGCCGCTCCAAGCGGATGCTCTTCGGGCTCATCAACCGCCCCGAGTTCGACGCGGGGCTGGTCGAGGAGGCGCAGAAGGCGGGCGCCGAGCTCCGTACCGGAGCGACCGTGACGAGGGTCGAGCAGCACGGCGCCGCGGTGCCGGACCGGCGCACGGTCGCCGTGGTGCTGTCCGGCGGCGAGACGGTCCTGGCCCGCGCGGTCGTCGGTGCGGATGGCAGCGCTGGGCGGATAGGAGCCCATGTCGGGGTGAAACTCGACCAGGTGGATCTCGGCCTGGAGGCCGAGATCCCGGTTCCGCAGACGGTCGCGGAGGACTGGGCGGGGCGGGTGCTGATCGACTGGGGCCCCATGCCCGGCAGTTACGGCTGGGTGTTCCCCAAGGGCGACACCCTCACTGTCGGCGTGATCTCGGCGCGGGGTGACGGGGCGGGGACCAAGCGGTATCTGGAGGACTTCATCGCCCGGCTCGGTCTTGCCGGCTTCGAACCGAAGATCTCCTCCGGGCACCTGACGCGCTGCCGCAGCGACGACTCGCCGCTGTCGCGTGGGCGGGTGCTGGTGTGTGGCGATGCGGCGGGGCTGCTGGAGCCGTGGACCCGCGAAGGCATCTCCTTCGCGCTGCGGTCGGGGCGGCTCGCCGGTGAGTGGGCGGTTCGGATCGCGGAGTCGCACGATGCCGTGGACGCCCGACGCCAGGCGCTCAACTACGCCTTCGCCATCAAGGCCGGCCTGGGGGTCGAGATGGGTGTCGGACGGCGCATGCTGAAGCTGTTCGAGCGCCGGCCGGGGGTGCTGCACGCGGTGCTGACGGGATTCCGCCCGGCCTGGAACGCGTTCGCCGGGGTCACCCGGGGTACGACTTCGCTGGCGGAGCTGGTCCGTACGCATCCGCTCGCGCAGCGGGCCCTGTCGGCGATGGATCGTTGACACCTGACATCTGACGCCGAGGGCGGGCCGGGCCGCACGGTCAGCCCTCCTCGGTGATCCGGAACACGGGGTGGTCGGGGCAGGCGGCCAGGAGTTCTGCGTCCGTGGACTTTGCGGTGATGCCCTGGAAGTACTGGTTGACCTCCCAGCCCCACCGCTCCAGATAGGCGCGGACGATCAGTACCTTCTGCTCGTCGTCCGCGATCTCCACGGCCGTGAAGGTACGGATCTTCCGGCCCACCCGCAGCTCGCCCCCACCGGCGACCCGCATGTTGCGCACCCACTGGGAGTGGCCCCGCGCGGAGACCAGATACCGCGTGCCCTCGTAGGTGTGAGGGTTCACCGGGATGCGCTGCATCTGCCCGCTCTTGCGGCCGCGCACCGACATCTCGGCCGAGCCGAGAAGGCTGACGCCGTGCCGGGCGAGCCAGCCGATGATGCTGTTCATCCGGACGTTGAACGCGTTGCCCTGAAGGTAGTACGGCTGAGACATAGTGACTTCCCCACTGTTTTGAGAGCAGTGCTCTCGCTTGAGATCAGTGTGCATGGAAGTGGCACTCGAAAGCAAGAGCAGTGCTCTCATTGCTGGTCGGTGCTCTTTAGTCGTGGCAGACTGAACACCATGAGCGCTATCCGAGGAGCCAGGGAACGGGCCCGTATCGAGGTCACCGCCGCCATCAAGGAAGAGGCGAGGAAACAGCTCGCGGCCGAAGGCGCAGCAAAGCTCTCGCTGCGCGCCGTGGCACGGGATCTCGGAATGGCGTCCTCCGCGCTCTACCGCTACTTCCCCAGCCGGGACGAACTGCTCACGGCCCTGATCGTCGATGCGTACGACTCCGTGGGCGAGAGTGCCGAGGCCGCCCACCGGGCCGCCCGTGCCGACGCCGCCCCCCACGTCACCCGCTGGACCGCCGTCGCCCAGGCCGTACGCGACTGGGCCCTCGCCCACCCCCATGAATACGCTCTGATCTACGGCTCGCCCGTGCCCGGTTACAGCGCACCGCAGACGACGATCGGTCCCGCCTCCCGCGTCGGTCTCGTACTGATCGCCGTCGTCGGCGAGGCTTACCGCACGGACGGTCTTGCCCTGCCGCCGCTCGCCGACGAGCTGCGCGCCGAGTCCGAGCGGATGGTCGCCGAGTTCGCCCCCGACCTTCCTTTGGAGGCCGTCGCCCCACTGATCGCCGCCTGGTCGCAGCTGTTCGGGCTGATCTCCTTCGAGATCTTCGGCCAGTTCAACCGGGTGGTGGAGGCCCGGGAGGTCTTCTTCCGGGAAGCCGTCACCGAACTGGCCCGCACGCTCGGCCTGCTCGCCCCCCGAAGCAGCCGGAGAGGATGAGGCACGTCCCCGCCGACCCCGTCCGACGTACTCCACAGGGAGTAGAGGTGATCACCACGCCCGGCTGACGCCTCCGCCGCGGCTCGCGGTCTAGCGTGGCCGACATGAAAGAGCAACGCTCACACTGGGCGCACGGCGAGCCGCCGCGCTGGCTGACGGGGGCGCCGGGGCACTACGCCTCCCGGCTGCCCTGGCCGTCGACGATTCTGCTCAGTGCCGTCGTCATGGTCGGTTCGACCATCGCGGCCCGGGGGCAGATGGACGAGCGGGCGCCGCTGGACATCTTTGCGCGACTGCTGCTCTTCCTGGCCGTCGCCGTACTTCTGCTGCGCCACCGCCACCCCGTGGTGGCCGTCTTCGGCAGTTCGGCCGCGGCGATGATCTACCTGGCGGCCGGCTATCCGTACGGACCGGTCTTCCTTGCCGTTGCCGTGGGCTGCTTCAGCGCCGTTGTCTCCGGGCACCGGCGGGCCGCTTGGACGGCCGTCGGGATGGTGTGGCTGGGGCACGTCCTGGTGGCTCACTGGCTCTACCGGTGGCTGCCGCCCTCCGACGACCACCCCGCCGCCTGGGGGCAGGAACTGGGCGTTGCCGCTTGGGTGGTGGCCATCATCGCCGCCGCCGAGTTCGTACGCGTGCGCCGTGAGCAGTGGGCGGATCAGCGCGCGGAGCGGGAGGCCGCGGAGCAGCGCCGGGCCGACGAGGAGCGGCTGCGGATGGCGCGCGAGCTCCATGACGTCCTGGCCCACAGCATCTCCGTCATCAACGTCCAGTCGAGTGTCGGTCTCGCGTTGCTGGACTCCGACCCCGAGCAGGCCCGTAATGCGCTCACCACCATCAAGGCCGCCAGCAAGGAGGCGCTGGGCGAGGTCCGCCAGGTCCTCGACACCCTGCGTACCCCTGGAGACGCCCCCAGGGCCCCGGCTCCCGGACTCGACAGGCTCCCCGAGCTCGTCGAACAGGCGGCGGGCGCCGGGCTGACCGTCACCGTCGAGACCGATGGTGTACCCGGCGCGGTCCCGCCCGGCGCGGATCTCGCCGCCTTCCGGATCGTGCAGGAGGCGCTGACGAATGTGGTCCGGCACTCCGGATCGCGCACCGCGCAGGTCCGTATCGGTTACGAGCCCGGCCACATCCGGCTCCGTATCGATGACGAAGGACCGGCCACCGGGAATGACGCAGGCGGCAGCGGCAACGGGCTGGCAGGAATGCGGGAACGGGCCGCCGCACTGGGTGGCACGATCGAGGCCGGGCCCCGGGCCGACGGCGGCTTCCGGGTGCGGGCCGAGCTTCCGCTGCCGTCCGATGCGCCCGGCGCGGCAGCGCACAAGGAGGAGACAAGGTGATCCGCGTACTGCTCGCCGACGACCAGTTGCTGGTACGGGCCGGTTTCCGGGCTCTGCTGGACGCTCAGCCCGACATCGAGGTGGCGGGGGAGGCCGCCGACGGCGAGGAGGCCGTACGCATGGTTCGTGAACTGCGGCCGGACACCGTGCTGATGGACATCCGGATGCCGCATCTCGATGGCCTGGCCGCGACCCGTGCCATCACCGGGGACCCCGAACTGAGGGATGTCAAGGTGGTCATGCTCACCACCTTCGAGCTCGACGAGTACGTCTTCGAGGCGATCCGCTCCGGTGCCTCCGGCTTCCTCGTCAAGGACACCGAACCGGAGGAACTGCTGCGGGCGGTACGTGCGGTGGTGGGCGGCGACGCACTGCTCTCACCGGGGGTCACCCGCCGGCTGATCGCCGAGTTCGCGGCCCGGTCCAAGGAGCCCGCGGCGGCAACGGGGCTGAGCAAACTCACCGAACGGGAAAGGGAGGTGATGGCACTCGTCGGCATAGGGCTCTCCAATGAGGAGATCGCCCGCCGGCTGGTCGTCAGCCCGCTCACCGCCAAGACCCACGTCAGCCGCACCATGGTGAAGCTCGGCGCCCGCGACCGGGCCCAACTCGTCGTGCTCGCCTACGAGTCGGGGCTCGTACGCCCCGGCTGGCTCGGCTGAACCGGCTACGACGGAGGGTGCGCGTTCGCCCCGCCGACCTGGATCGAGGTGTTCAGCAGATCCGAAACCATGCCCTGCTCGTCGTCGTCCACGCCTGGATGTTGAGCGAGGGGAAGGTCAGTGCGCACGCCGCGCCGAGCAGCAGCATGGACGGCAGGATCAGGACGACCTCGTGTGCCGCGGGATGTGCAGCGAGGACCGGCGAGGTGTCCGGGTCGAGCTGACGGCGAAGGGCCGGGCACGTCACGCCGAGGTGAAGCCGTTGCAGTGGTCGGTGCTCGCCCGCATGCTGAACGAACCGAGGCACTGAGCGCCCCGTCGTGCGATGTCCCGCCCCGGCCTGCTGTCAGGACCAGGTGACTCCGGAGTTCTCGCACCAGAGCCGGGCCGGCTCCGGGTCGCCCGTCAGCGTGATCGCCGTGAGCGGCAGCCGGTTCCAGAGCGTCAGATAGAGCCGCTCGGCCGTCGCGCTCAACTCGCAGTCCGCAGAGCCCTCTTCGGGTGCCGCTTCATCCCGCACGGCCTGCGGCGGTTCCGGCGAGAGCCGCACGGTCCAGGCGACGTCCGTATCCGTGGCCCGTACCCGCAGGGAACGCGGCACTTGTGTACGCACTTTGCTCTTCGGGCGGGCGTGGAACCCGCGCAGCAGCTCGTCGATTCCGTCCACCGCGTGATCGGCCGCCAACGGCGACAGCCGCCCACCGCGTGCCGACTCCGCGTCCACCCGGTGAATCGTGGTCTCGTGCGCCTGCCGCCGGGCCCAGAAGGCCAGCGGCGACGGCGCGGGCAGGAAGGTCCAGCACTCCAGTCCGGCCGGCGCGGCCGCCAATGCGTCGACCAGGAGGCCGTGGCCCTCGCGGAACCAGTCGAGCAGCTCGGGCCCGTCCAGATCCGGTTCCCCGCCGTCCGGGTGGTACGACGTGTGGCCCTCCACGACGAACGCGGTCGCCCAGCGGTGCACCATCCCGGTGTGCCGGAGAAGATCGCGTACCTGCCAGCCCGGGCAGGTCGGCACCGTGGTTCCCGTTCCCGCCTCCTGTGCCGCGGTCGCCAGCAGCTGTCCCTCGACGGTCAGGGACCTGATGTGGTCCGTGATCTCCATGGCTCGATTGTGCCAGCGGTTCAGGCTCCCTGGGAGTGGGCGGTGCGAGTACGGCTGCCGCCGCGCATCAGCCGTACGAACCAGCCGAGGGCGAGCGACTGCAGCAGTACGGACACGACCAGGGCGAGGTAGACGAACCAGGCGGGTCCGGCCCCCTCCGCGCCCCACAGCGCGCTTCCGATGAAAAAGACGAACACGGTGGGCGCCGCGAGGAGGAACAGCCAGACTCCGGCGAACGAGGCGTCCTCGTGGGCGACGAACAGGGTGTCCACGGTGACGAACACCGCGGCCGCCAGGACGAGGCCGAGGTAGATCAGCGAGGCGGCATTGCCGAAGGTCAGGCGCGCGAGCGCGCGGACGTGCTGCTTGTCGATGACCGGCTTGTTCATGGCCCGCTCCCCATGGATGGATGACGCTTCCATCGTGTCTCCGGGGAGCTGTTCCTGGCTGAGTACGGCTACTCAATCGCTCATGTGTGCGCCGCGTTGCGTGCTCCGTACCCCAGTGCCGCGGCCGCGGTGGCCAGCAGTGCCACCGTGGTGAGGGCCGCCGGGAGCGAGAACCAGTCGGCCAGGAAGCCGATCGCGGGCGGTCCGAGCAGCATCCCGCCGTAGCCGAGCGTCGACGCGGCGGCCACTCCACCGGGCCCGGCCAGCTCACCGGCCCGGCCGACCGCGACGGGGAAGATATTGGCCAGACCGAGACCGGTGACGGCGAAACCGAGGAGCGCCAGCCAGGTGGTCGGGGCGAGCGAGCCCAGCAGCATCCCGGCGGCGGCCGTCGCACCGCCCGCGATCAGGGTCCGGGTCTGGCCGAGCCGTTCGAGCAGTGCCGTGCCGCTGAGCCGGCCGGCCGTCATGGCCAGTGCGAACAGGGAGTATCCGGCGGCGGCGATGCCCGGGTGGGCGTGCAGGTCCTGTTCCAGATGGAGGGCGCCCCAGTCGGCCATCGCGCCTTCGCCGTACGCGGTGCAGAGCGCGATCACGCCGAACAGGAGCACCATGCGGCGGGTCCGCCCGTCCGGTCGCCGCGGCTTCTCGGCGTCGTCGGCCGTGGATGCGGGCTTGGGCGCCGGTTGCCGCAGCAGCACCGGTCCCGCCGCCGCGGTGACCAGGAGCCCGATCCCGGTGAGGGCGAAGAGATGTGTGGCGGGGGAGAGGCCGCCCGCGACCAGTCCGCCGAGCCCGGCACCGACCATTCCGCCGAGGCTGAACGCGGCGTGGAAGCCGGGCATCACGGGACGCCGCAGGGCGGCGACCAGGTCGACCGCCGCGCTGTTCATCGCCACGTTCATCCCGCCGTACGCGGCGCCGAAGACCAGCAGCACCAGGCCGAGTGCGAGCGCCGAATGCGTCTGCGCGGGCAGGGCGATACTGAGGGGGAGCAGAACGCCGCAGACCACGGTCACCGGATGGCTGCCGAAGCGCCGGCACAGCCGGCCCGTGAGCATCATGGTCACCACGGCCCCGGCGGATACGCCGAGCAGAGCGAGGCCCAGGGTGGAGGCCGAGGCGCCGGTCTGGTGCTTGATGGCCGGGATGCGGACCACCCAGCCGGCGAAGAGGAAGCCGTCGAGGGCGAAGAACACGGTCAGCGCGGTACGGAGGCGGGTCAACGAAGGTGAGGCGGTGTGGCCGCCCGGTCCCCCCGGTAGAGCCGTCCGCAGTTTGTTTAGTTGCGGCACAAACTCAGCATAGGGGCGTCCGGCCAACGGGCGCAACATGGCCGCCCGCCGCGGCCGCAAGGGGCACAAGTGCGCCACCGGGGCGTCGGCGGCACCCCCGGATCATGGGAGACTCGCCCCCATGAACGGCAAGGTGACCACCACCCGGACAAAGTTGGAGAGGGGCCGCAGCGCGCTCGGACCCGCGCTGGAACTGGTCCACACCGGACGCGCGCCCACCCGTGCGGTCCTCACCTCCGAGCTCGGGGTCACCCGGGCGACGGCCGGTGCGGTCGCCGCGGAACTGGAGGCACTCGGCCTGATCCGGGTCGACTCCCGGCCGGGCTCCGCCGCCGGCTCGCAGGGCCGCCCCTCGCACCGGCTGGCCATCCGGGAATCCGGGCCCGTCGCCATCGCCGCGCAGGTGCACGCCGACGGGTTCCGGGCCGCGATCGTCGGGCTCGGCGGACGGCTCGTCGCCACCGCCCCCGGCTGTGTCACCGTCACGGCGGACCCGGCGCAGGTCATCGGCGAAGTGGTCGACGACTGTGCCCGGTTGCTGCGGGACAGCGGACTGCGCTGTGTCGGTGCGGGCCTCGCGGTGCCGTCCGCGGTCGCCGAACCGGAGGGCACCGCGCTCAACCCGCTGCACATCGCCTGGCCGGCGGGCGCCCCGGTGCGAGAGATCTTCGCCACCTGTGTGCGGGAGGCGGGCATCCCCGGACCCGCGTTCACCGGGAACGACGTCAACCTCGCCGCGCTCGCCGAACATCGGCACGGCGCCGGGCGCGGTGCCCAGCATCTGCTCTGTGTGGCCACCGGCCACCGGGGCGTGGGCGGTGCCCTGGTCCTCGACGGCCGTCTGCACACCGGGAGTTCGGGACTCGCGCTGGAAGTCGGCCATCTCACGGTGAACCCCGAGGGCCGCCCGTGCCACTGCGGCGGCCGCGGCTGCCTCGACGTCGAGACCGACCCGCTGGCCTTTCTCGTCGCCGCCCGTCGCGAACCCGGTCCGGAGGAGTCGCTGCTCAAGCAGGCCAGCGATCTGCTGCGTACGGAGTACGAGGACGCGGCGGTACGGGGCGCGGCCGAGGAGCTGATCGACCGGCTCGGCCTCGGGCTCGCCGGGCTGGTCAACATCCTCAACCCCGACCGCATCATCCTCGGCGGACTGCACCGCGCACTGCTCGACGCGGATCCGGATCGGCTGCGTGCGGTGGTGGCCGACCGCAGCCTGTGGGGGCGCAGCGGCAGTGTGCCCATCCTGCCGTGCACGCTCGACCACAACAGCCTGGTGGGGGCGGCAGAACTGGCCTGGCAGCCGGTGCTGGACGATCCGCTGGCCGCGCTTGCGTGACGGGGGCCTCGGGCGGCCGTACTGTCCTCAACCGTCGGACAGGCCCGAAGACGTCCTCCACGCGAACGCCCGTGCCGCGTTGCCCACCAGGATTCCGTCCAACGCCTGCCTCCCCAGGGCTTGTTCGAGGCGAGGGCGCAACCTCCGCAGCAGATACGGCATACCCGGGGTCTCGGGCACCGTCGTGTCGCCGCCCAGCAGCAGCTGCCCGCCGAAGCCGTCGTCGGTGAGGGCGGTCAGTTGCTCGGGCAGCCGCCAGTCCGTCGCATGATTGGCCCGCGACGGACCGTCGAACGCGAGAAACGCGCCCGCCCGGGCCGCCTCACGCTGTACGACCCCGTCCGGTGAACGGCCGGGATGGCCGAGGATGACGCGCTGCGGCGCGACCTCCAACTCTCCGCAGAGCAGGTCCAGTACGTCGAGAGCCGCCGTGCCCAGCTCCAGGTGGACGGCGATCGGCGCACCGGTGCGATGGTGAGCCTGTGCTGCCGCCGTCATCGTGAACCGGGCATGGGCGTCGATGCCGTGAAAGGCGCCGGCGACCTTGATCAGACCCGCGCGAACGCCCGTGGAGCCGATGCCCTCGGTCAGTTCCGAGACGAAAAGTTCGGCGAGGCGGTCCCGTATGCGGCCGAGCAAATCCGCCGGGTAGTGCGCCGCTTGATGCAGCCCGGTCGCCGCCACCACATGCGCGCCCGTCGAACGGGCCAGCGTCGCCAGGGCCTCGGGGTCACGCCCCATCCCGTACGGCGTCCACTGCACCACTGCTCGGCCGCCCAGTTCGCGGAAGGCGCGCAGTCGGTCGGCCGCCCGCTCTGCGTCGTTCAGTTCCTGGCCCGGGAGAAGGGGGCTGCGCAGGAAGAGGTGGTCATGCGCGTCGCAGACGCCCAACTCCGTGGCGGGGATGTCGCCGAGGACCGTGCGGACGGTCGCTATCACTGCCGTCCCTCCCCGAGCCGGTCCCGCTCCGGAGCGCTCAGGTGCAGCACCTCGTACCGTTCACCGGGCGCCTCGGGGGCTTCCTGTTCCCAGAGCGTGAAGTGGAGCAGTTCCCAGTGGCGGGGGTCGATCGCCAGTGCCGTGGCGACCGCTCCGGGTGTCCTCGCCAGCCTCCGGCTCTCCTCACGAGCGGCCTCGACCGCTTCCGCGGGTGCGACGGAGGCAGCGACGGCTGCCCGACGGCGGGTGGCCGTGCGGGGGAGTGCGGCCGACGCGGGCCCTTCCTCGTACGCCAGTCCGGTCCAGTGCTGTACCTCGGGGCGCCCGAAGTCCTGGACGATGCCCTGGAATCCGGGGCCCCAGAGGAAAGAGTTCATGCCCTTCGGCGTCGCCCACAGATAGCAGGGCGCGTACTGGTTCACCTGCGAGTACTCGCCCCGTTCGCGGATCAGGTACGCCTTGATGCCGAGGCCCGGAAAAGAGTCCAGGAGGTGGCCCTTCGTCGCGACGCGTTTTCGGATGATCCCCATGTCGTAGTCGGCGGGAAGGGTGATCTCGTACTGCATGGCATGCATCGGGTGCTCCTCAGACCGGGTACTCGGCGACGTCGACCCGCTCGTGCCAGTCGGTGGTGGTGCCGTCCTCGGCCGCCTCGACGACGGCGAGATGTGTCATGAATGTGCGCGGTGCGGCGCCGTGCCAGTGCCATTCGTCGGGCTCGATCCAGACGGTGTCGCCCGCCCGGATCGCCTCCACCGGACCGCCGCGGCGCTGCACGAGGCCCGCGCCCTCGGTGACATGGAGGACTTGACCGTGCGGGTGCCGGTGCCAGGAGGTGTGGCCGCCGGGGGCGAAGTGGACGCTGAACATCCGCAGTCTGGAGGGAGCCCGGGGTGCCGCGATCTCGTCGAGCCAGACGGTGCCGTTGAAATGCTCGGCCGGCCCGGCGGAGGTGTCGGGACGGTGCCTCGTGATGTGCATGTGCGTTGTGCTCCTCGAGTGTCAGGCGGCGATGTCACCGGGGGCGAGCAGCGAGAGCAGTCCACGCGCGCCCGCTTCGAAGGCGTCCGTCGAACCGGAGGCGCGGGCCAGCACATAGCCGCCCTGCACCGTCGCGACGATCGTCGCCGCCACGTCCTCGGGAATCAGGGGACGGGTGAACTCGCCCTGGTCCAGGCCTTCCTGGAGGATCTCGGCGAGCCTGCCGCGCAGCCAGCCGATCGTCTCGTCGACCGGTGCACGCAACTCGTCACTGGCGATGACATCCGGATCCATCGTCAGCCGGCCCACCGGGCAGCCGCGCAGCACATCGCGCTCGCGCAGGAGATATGCCGAGATCCGCTCGTACGCCGTTCCCGGGCCGTCGAACAACTGCCCGGCCGTCTCGCGCATCTGCGAGGCCGTGCGACGGATGGCCGTGAGCGCCAGATCGGGTTTGCCCGCGAAGTGGTGGTACATGCTGCCCTGGCCCGCGCCCGCCTGCTGCTGGATGGCCTTGGGGCTGGTGCCCACGTAGCCGCGCTCCCACAGGAGCTCCTGGGTGGCTTCGATCAGACGGTCCGGAGTGCTCATGACTCGATTGTACATACTAGTAGGTACAGAATCCCGTGATCTCGACCCGCCGACGGAAGCAGCCGCAGATCCGCCACGTACTCCCGAGGGGGTACACGCACGGCCGCTGGCCGTACGACGACTCGGACCCCCTCCCGGGGCCAGGCTCGGAATCGTCAGGAAAACCTGAACGTGAACCCTGAACCGAGGGAGTTGACCGAGATGAACACCCTGGCGTACAGCGGTGGACCCGGACCCTGGATCCTCCTCTTCCCGCTCTTCTGGGCGGCCGTCGTGATCGGCGGCGTCACCCTGCTGCGCCGTACCGTCCGGCGTGGCCGACGAGGCCCCTGGCAGGCCCGTACCACCCCGGAAGCACCTGCCGAAGCGTCACCGATCACCCTGCTCGGCCGCCGCTTCGCGGCCGGAGAGGTCGACGAGGACGAGTACTGGCGCCGGCTCTCCGTCCTCGACGAACAGTTCGGCCGCGGCAGCAAGGGAGGAGTGGCATGACCACCACCGTCCCCACCCCCACCCCCACGTCCACCTCTGCCGCCTCCGCTGCCCGGGTCGTCGACGCCGTGAAGCTCTACGGCGCCGGCGACACCCGGGTCAGGGCCCTCGACGGGGTGAGCGTCGACTTCCCGGCCGGCCGCTTCACCGCGATCATGGGGCCCTCAGGCTCCGGCAAATCCACCCTGATGCACTGCGCGGCAGGGCTCGACACCCTCACTTCCGGCTCCGCGTTCATCGGCGACACCGACATCAGCGCCCTCGACGACCGCAGGCTCACCCTGCTGCGCCGGCGGCGCATCGGCTTCGTCTTCCAGTCCTTCAACCTCCTGCCGACGCTCACCGTCGCCGAGAACATCACCCTCCCTCTGGATCTCGCGGGGGAGCGACCCGACCCGGAGTGGCTCGACGCACTCGTCGACACCGTCGGACTGCGCGACCGGCTGCACCACCGGCCCGGCGAACTGTCCGGCGGACAGCAGCAGCGGGTGGCGGTGGCGCGAGCCTTCGCGGGCAGTCCCGATGTCGTC
This sequence comes from Streptomyces sp. NPDC037301, assembly GCF_055602785.1. Lineage (NCBI taxonomy): Bacteria > Bacillati > Actinomycetota > Actinomycetes > Kitasatosporales > Streptomycetaceae > Streptomyces > Streptomyces sp. NPDC037301. Next base: position 39,224 of record NZ_JBVJWD010000042.1, on the reverse strand, counting down.
TTCGCCGACGAACCGACCGGCAACCTCGACTCCCGTGCCGGCCAGGAGGTGCTCCGGCTGCTCGGCCGAACCGTCCGGCAGACCGCCCGCACGGTCGTCATGGTCACCCATGACCCGGTCGCCGCCGCCCACGCCGACGAGGTCGTCTTCCTCGCCGACGGCAGGCTCGTCGACCGGATGCCCGATCCCACGGCGGAGCGGGTGCTCGACCGCTTCAAGTCCTTCGCCCCCCACCCGTCACGCAGGCGGTGACGACATGACCAGCACCCGGGCCTCCGTACGCCTGAGCATCTCCTCGCTCCGCGCCCACAAGCGCCGCTTCGCCGGTACGTTCGTCGCAGTCCTGCTCGGCGTCGCGTTCCTCACCGGGACGCTCGTCATGGGCGACACCCTCCGCGCGAGCTTCGACACCATGTTCGGCAACGCCACCGCCGGTACCGACGCAGTCGTGCGCAGCTCCAATGTGGTCACGGTCGCCGGTGAGTCCCAGGGCACCCGGCAGCCGGTGAGTACCGCACTCGTGAAGAGGATCGAGCAGACTTCCGGCGTCGCCGCGGCCGCCCCCGACATCCAGGGCGCCGGCCAGCTCATCGGCTCCGACGGCAAACCCATCGGCGGTCAGGGGCCGCCCACCCTCGCCGGCAACTGGATCGACGACCCGAAGCTCAATCCGTACCGGCTCGCCGCCGGACGCGCCCCGTCCGCGCCCGGTGAGGTCGTCATCAACCGCGGCACCGCCGACCGGGGCGGGCTCGGGATCGGCGACACGACCGTGCTGCGCACCCCCGACCCCGTGCACGTCACGATCGTCGGACTGGCCACCTTCGGCGGCCAGGACGGCATGGGTCAGGTCACCTACACCGCCATGACGCAGGCCGATGCCGAGAAGTACCTCACGCCGAAGCCCGGCGAGGCATCGACCATCCAGGTGCGCGCAGGCCCCGGCACCAGCCAGCAGGAACTCGTCGAAGCGCTGCGCCCTGTACTGCCCAAGGACGTCGAGGCCATCACCGGACAGGCATCGGCCGCCGAGAACCGGGACATGATCTCCGGTGCCTTCCTCAGCGTGTTCACCACGCTACTGCTGGTGTTCTCCGGGATCGTGCTGCTGGTCGCCACCTTCTCCATCCACAACACTTTCGCGATCGTCGTCGCTCAGCGGACCCGCGAGAGCGCCCTGTTGCGCGCCCTCGGCGCCTCCCGCAGGCAGGTCGTCGGCTCGACCCTCGTCGAGGCGGCCGCGGTCGGCGTGATCGCGTCCGCCGCCGGTCTGGCCGGTGGCGTCGGCATCGCCGCCGGACTGCAGGCGCTCTTCCCCGCCGTCGGATTCCCGTTCCCCGAGGGAGCGCTGGTGATCAACGCCGTTTCCCTGTTGCTGCCGCTCGCCGTCGGCGTCGTCGTCTGCCTCGGCTCCGCCCTCCTGCCCGCCGTCCGGGCCGGACGCACCGCTCCGCTCGCCGCCCTGCGCGCGAGCGCTGTCGACGACTCCGCGGCGTCCCGGGCACGTGCCCTCGCCGGGCTCGTGCTGCTGGTGGCCTCCCTCGGCACCATCCTGACCGGCGCCCTGGCCGGTGTGTCCGTCTGGCTGTCGGCCGCCGGTGCGGTGTCGGCACTCGCCGCGTTCGTGGTGCTCGGACCGGTCGCCTCCTCGTACGCCGTTCGGTTCCTCGGCGCCCCGCTCGACCGGCTGCGCGGTGTCACGGGCCGACTGGCCCGGCGCAACGCCCTGCGCAGCCCCCGGCGGACCGCGTCCACCGCGACCGCACTGATGATCGGCGTCGCCGTGGTCTCCCTCTTCACCGTCTTCGGCGCCTCCCTGAAGGCGACCATGAACCGGACGGTCGACCGCTCCTTCGCGGGCGATGTCGCCATCAGCGCTCCCGCCTTCGGGGCGGGCGGCAGCGGCCTCAGCCCGCGGCTGGCTCCGGCCGTCGACCGACTGCCGGAGGTCGCGACCGCCGTCGGCCTCGGCAAGGGGGTCGCGGAGGTCGACGGTGCGGGACGCGCCCTGACCGTCACCGACCCCGCCGCGCTCGGCAGGGTCTTCGACCTCGGCCGGGTCGACGGATCGCTGAAGGGGCTGGGCGCGAACGGGATCGCCGTGTCCGACACGGAGGCCGGCAAGCGCGGTCTGCACACCGGCTCCACCGCACGGCTCGCCTTCACCGACGGCACGCAGCAGAACTTCACGGTCCGTGCCGTCTACGGCCGGTCGGAACTGGCGGGCGACTACGTCATCACCCGCCTGGCCTGGTCCCCGCACCGTGCACAGGAATCCGACTCGCTGATCGCCGTCTCGTTCAAGCCCGGTGTCACCACCGCCGACGGCAAGGCGGCGGTCGCGAAGACCGCGGCGGCGTACGGCAACCCGGACGTACAGACCCGCAGCGAGTACGCGCGCTCCTCGGCCGGCGGCATCGACATGATGCTCACACTGGTCTACGCCCTGCTCGCACTCGCCGTACTGATCGCGCTGCTGGGCATCGCCAACACGCTGACCCTGGCGCTTCACGAACGCACCAGGGAACTGGGCCTGTTGCGGGCCGTCGGACAGACCAGGAGCCAGCTGCGGTCCATGGTCCGCTGGGAATCCGTACTGGTCGCAGCGTTCGGCACGGCGGGCGGCCTGTTGCTCGGCGGCGTCCTCGGCTGGGTGCTGGTCAAGGCGTCCGCGGGCACGGGAGACACCGCCTTCGCCTTCGCACTGCCGCCACTGCGGCTCCTGGTAATCGCCTTCGTGGGGATCACCGCCGGGGCGCTGGCGGGCTGGCGGCCCGCCCGTCGGGCGGCGCGGCTGGACGTGCTCCGCGCGATCGCCGCCGAATAGCGCGACAGCGGAAAGTGGGGGGGGGGGGGGGGGGGGGGGGGGGGGGGGGGGCCCCTCCGGGGGGGCCCCGCCCCCCCCGCGCTTCCCCCGCCCGTTACCCCCTTCCCTTCTCCCGTGCCCTTTCTCCCCCCCCTCCTCCCATGTCCCCCTCCTTCT
>NZ_JBVJWD010000042.1:0-36231 GCF_055602785.1 Streptomyces sp. NPDC037301 | reverse complement strand
ACACGTCACCCCCCCCCCCACCCCAACCACACAAAAAAAAAAAGAACACACCAGCCCCCCCCCCCCCCCCCCCCCCCCCCCCCCCCACTTTCCGCCGGCGCTGCTAGCCGACCACCGACGACCGCGTGACAGTGGGCGTCCTGCTCTCCAGGTACGTGACCGCGTCCGGCTCGAAGGGTCCGTCAGTGGTTGCCCCGTACACCGCGTGCAGCGGCTGTGCGGCGAACAGGGAAGGCGCCGGAAGAGTGAACCAGACAACCTTCCCGGCCCCGCCCCTCGGGCAGACCCCCCAGCTCTCGCTGACCGCGGCGATCAGCGCGAGCCCGCGCCCCGACGTACTGGACGCAGAGGCCTCGCGCAAGGTCGGCAGCCGTGGGTCATGGTCGTGGACGGACACCGTCAGGCGTTCGAGCAGCAACTCGATCTCGACGGTGCATGCCTTGTCCGGTTGGGCATGCCGGTGGACGTTGGTCAGCAGTTCGGTGACGCCGAGCGCCGCATGGTCGATCAGAGGATCGAGATGCCAGTAGCGCAGCTGCGCCGAAACGATTCTGCGGACCTGACCGATCCGCGACGGCAGGGCCTGGAGCTCCACCGTGCAGTGCCTGCTCGGCTCGCTGATCACGGCTGCGACTCCCCGAAATAGGTCCGGAAGAAGACGAAGGAACGATCCAGCAGATGACTGGCTGCTGATTCAGCTCCGGCGGTGCGGATCACAATGTCACCGCCGGTAAACCATGAGTGACGTGTGACCAATGTCGCTCAGGGGGCACGGCTCCGCAACTCGCGGTGTACCGGCGGCACCACGTCAGATCATCCGGCCGCCCGCACTGTGCAGCGTCTCGAGAAATCTGTGGGCCGGCCCGGCCTTGTCCGGACCGTGGTTGCGCTGCCCCATCGTCAGTCGGTACCGCGTCCCGTTGAGGCGCGCCACGGCCGCACCGGCTCCGGCGAACCACGGCCTGCCCGCGCTCACCGCCCCCACCGGGGCGCTGTCGATCTCCCGGCCGTAGCTGGTCAGCAGAGCCAGCCTGCCGTCCTTGACGATCACCTGCCCCGCCCTCGTGAGCGAACGGGCCCACCGCTCGATCCGTACCCCCGTCGCACTGAACTCCGTTTCCGGCATGACTGCTTCGCCCCCTTCGTAACGCTTCTGATGGGCAGTCTGCACAAGCCGGGGCCGACGCGCCAGGCCGCGTCCCGGGTCGATGTCACGGCTGCCCCGCCCGCCAACGCCAAGGCAGGGCTATGGACCATCAAAGCGAACGTTTGTGCAGGTAGACGGAATATCGTTGACGGTGGAGAGTGACGGCGACACGAGGAGGAACGTGCTGATGGGCACCGCAAAGCACAGAGATGAAGGCCGGGCCACGGCGACCATCGACATCGACCGCTCCGACCCCGAGTACCGGGCCTGGCTCAAGGAAGCCGTGCGTAAGGTCCAGGCCGACGCCAATCGCTCCGCCGACACCCATCTGCTGCGCTTCCCGCTGCCCGAGGCATGGGGCATCGACCTCTATCTCAAGGACGAGTCGACGCACCCCACCGGCAGCCTCAAGCACCGGCTGGCCCGCTCGCTCTTCCTCTACGGGCTCTGCAACGGCTGGATCCGGCCGGGCAAGCCGGTGATCGAGGCGTCCAGCGGTTCGACGGCCGTCTCGGAGGCGTACTTCGCCAAGCTGATCGGTGTGCCGTTCATCGCCGTGATGCCCCGCACCACCAGCCCCGAGAAGTGCCGCCTGATCGAATTCCACGGCGGCCGCTGCCACTTCGTCGACGATTCAAGGAAGTTGTACGAGGAGTCCGCCAAGCTCGCCGCGGACACCGGCGGCCACTACATGGATCAGTTCACCTACGCCGAACGGGCCACCGACTGGCGTGGGAACAACAACATCGCCGAGTCGATCTACCAGCAGCTGGGACTGGAGCGCTACCCGGAGCCGACGTGGATCGTCGCCACGGCCGGAACCGGCGGCACCTCGGCCACCATTGCCCGCTACGTGCACTACATGCAGTTCGACACCCGGATCTGTGTACCCGACCCGGAGAACTCCTGTTTCTTCGACGGCTGGACCCACCACAACCCCCTGGCCACCAGTGACTGCGGTTCCCGGATCGAGGGCATCGGCAGGCCCCGGATGGAGCCGAGCTTTGTGCCCGGGGCCATCGACCGGATGATGAAGGTGCCGGACGCGGCCAGTGTCGCGGCTGTGCGCGCCCTGGAGAAGGCCATCGGCCGGAAGGCGGGCGGCTCCACCGGCACCGGGCTGTGGAGCGCGTTCAAACTGGTCGCCGAAATGGTCGAGCAGGGCAGCACCGGCAGCATCGTCACCCTGATCTGCGACCCGGGCGACCGTTACCTCGACAAGTACTACTCCGACAGCTGGCTCGCCGAACAGGGCCTGGACATCGCCCCGTACACGGAAACCATCGACTCCTTCCTGGCCGACGGCAACTGGCCCGGATAGCCCGGACGGGACGCGGCGCACCCGGTCCGCGGCCGCTCTCAGGCCGCGGGCCCGGTCAGCCGCCTGTCGAGATTGCGTACCGCGTCCCGGAAAGCCCGGCCCACCCCCGACCGGCCCAGCCGCAGCGCGTACCGGAAGGGCGCGGAACCGTCCGCGGCGAACGTCCACTGCACCTGCGTTCCGGTTTCGGCCGGGGTGAGCCGCCACTCCTCCAACAGGGCCCGCAGGCCAGGGGCGTTCGACTCGTCGACTCGGTAGACGTACCGCTCGCCGGGTGCCGCCGCGATGATCGTCTCGCGCAACACCGTGCCGCCTTTGAGCCGGACCTCGCGACCTGCGCCGTCCTCGGTGGGCCGGGCCGCGGTCACCGAGGTGAACCAGCTGGGCCAGCCCGCCACATCATCGGCGAGCGCACGGTAGACCACCTCGGGAGGCGCTGACACCTCGGCGGCGAAGACCAGTCGCAGTGGAGCGGACTCGACGAAGTCGAGTTCCACGGAACGGAGTCGGCGTGGCACGGATCGCACCTCCCGTGCGGTCGGCGGCGGGCGGGGTGGCGCACACCATAGCTGGCGCGTCGTCAGATATCCCTGCCTGCAGGGACGTTACATGGCAGAGTGCTGTGGGACCGCCCGTGCGGCTGCGACGATGTTGCGGGCCATACCGCCGAACACCATCGAGTGGAACGGCCACACGCTCCACCAGTAGGCGTGGCCGAGCAGTCCGTGCGGATGGAACAGCGCCCGTTGTCGATAGACCGTCCGCCCCTGCTCGTTCTGGTCCACCGACAGTTCGAGCCAGGCCGGACCGGGCAGCCGCATCTCCGCGCGCAGCCGCAGCAGCTCACCCGGAACGATCTCCTCCACACGCCAGAAGTCCAATGAGTCGCCCACTCGCAGCCGCTGGGCGTCCCGCCTCCCGCGCCGCAGCCCGACGCCACCGACGATCCGGTCGAGCCAGCCCCTCACGGCCCAGGCCGGCGGGAAGGAGTACCAGCCGTTCTCGCCGCCGATGCCCTCGATCACCCGCCAGAGCGCGTCCGGCGCCACCGGCACCGTGAGTTCCCGTTCGTCGCTGTAGAGACTGCCGCCGGACCAGTCGGGGTCGGTGGGCAACGGGTCACTGGGGGCACCGGGCACCGCCGCGGACGACCAGCGGGTATCGACCCGGGCATCCTTGATCCGCTGGAGCGCCAGCCGCAGCGCCTGATCGAACCCGATGACGCCGCCGGCCGGATCGGGTACGTACCGGGCGATGTCGCGCTCGTGACAGACCACCTCGTGGCGCAGCGACTGAGCCAGCGGCCGGGCGATGGAGGGCGGCACCGGTGTCACCAGGCCGATCCAGAGACTGGAGAGTCCCGGGGTGAGCACCGGTACGGGGAGGATCACTCGGTGCGGCAGTCCGGCGACCGCGGCGTACCGCTGCATCATGTCCCGGTACGTCATGACGTCCGGGCCGCCGATGTCGAACGTACGGTTCACGTCGGCCGGCAGGCGGGCGCATCCGACGAGATACCGCACCACGTCCCGTACCGCGATCGGCTGGATCGATGTGCGCACCCAGCTCGGGGTGATCATCACCGGAAGCCGTTCGGTGAGATGACGCAGGATCTCGAACGATGCCGAGCCCGATCCGATGATGACCGCAGCCCGCAGTACGGCGGTCGGTACCCCGGAATCCAGCAGAATGCGCCCCACCTCGGCCCGCGACCGCAGATGCGGTGACAGTTCCTGTTCAGGAACCCCGGCCGGAGTGAGCCCGCCGAGGTAGACGATTCGGCCGACCCCCGCCGCCCGTGCCTGCTCGCCGAAGATCCGGGCCGCCGCGCGGTCCGTCTCCTCGAATCCGGGTCCGGAACCGAGTGCGTGCACCAGGTAGTACGCCACATCCATGTCCCGCATCGCCGCCCGCACCGAGGCGGCGTCGGAGACATCGCCCTCGACCACCTCGACCCGGTCCGCCCACGGGTGGTCACGCAGTTTCCGCGGGGTCCTGGCCAGTGCGCGCACCTGGTGGCCGGCGTCGAGGAGCGCGGGCACCAGCCTGCCGCCGATGTACCCGGAGGCACCGGTCACCAGACAACGCAGCTGCGTACCGCCGGAGGATTCGGTCACTCGCCCGAGTCTTCCACCGGACCGCCGTACGGGGCCCGGCGGAGCACTCCGAACGGCGGCACGCGGCACCCGGGCACACCGCACCGCCACTGGCCCCGCTCAACCGCGGCTGCCTACGGATGCGGCCGCGCCGGACGGTCCAGCATGCCGTCCAGTGCCCGGCCGAAGACCCGGCGGCCTGCTCCGGCGAGCAACGGGTCGGCCCACCGCGGCAGCAGCCGGACAGCCAGCTCCTCCACCCACACCACATGCGACCCGGAACTTGTCGGATACACATCGATCGACGCCCGGCCCAGCACCAGCGAACCGCGCTTCTCCAGTCGGCACAGCCCCGCGCGCCCGGCTGCGGGCGGTGTCCACCGCACCACTTCCATCGGATCGTCGAACCCCAGCGGCCCCACACCCGTGCGCGCCACGAAAACGGTTCCGATCCGGGTCGTCGGCCCCGTGGGAACGGTGATCGTGGTCAGCGGTACATGCGCCGCATGCCGTTCCCAGTCCGTCACCCGGCGCCAGGACTCGGTTGCGGGCAGGGGCGTGAAGCGCTCGATCCGGAAGACGGCCACACCACGATCCCAGGCCGTGCACCGCCCATCGCGAGCTGAGCGGAAGCCACGTACCGGCCGACGGTTCAGGAGTCGGCGTCCGCGATGCGGCCCGTCACCAGCAGGCCCGGAAGATGCTCCTCGATCTCCTCGCGTGCGGCGGCCGACAGACCCGCGTCCGTCACGAACGTGTCCACCTGCTCCAGAGTCGCGAACGAACTCAGGCCCACCTTGCCCCACTTGGTGTGGTCGGCGACCACCACCACACGCCGCGCCGACTGGACGAAACGGCGGTTGGTCTCGGCCTCCGCCAGATTCGGCGTCGAAAGACCGGCCTCCACCGAGATCCCGTGCACCCCGAGGAACAGCACATCGAAGTGGAGCGAGGCGATCGCCTGATCGGCGACCGGGCCGACCAGCGAGTCCGACGGGGTCCGCACCCCACCGGTGAGCACCACCGTGGCCGTCCCGGTACGCGCCCCGCCCGCAGCCCCCGACTGCTGCGCGGAGTGGAACACATCGGCGACCCGCACCGAGTTGGTCACCACCGTCAGATCCGGTACGTCCAGCAGCTGTTGGGCGAGCGCATACGTCGTCGTACCGCCGGAGAGCGCGATGGCGCTGCCGGGCACCGCCATCGCCGCGGCCGCCCGCGCGATGTCCTCCTTGGCAGTCAGCTCCAGAGCCGACTTGGCCTCGAAACCGGGCTCGTGCGTGCTGGCCTCGACCACCGGAACGGCCCCGCCGTGCACCTTCTCGATCACACCCTGGCGGGCCAGCGCGTCCAGATCCCGGCGGACAGTCATGTCGGAGACGCTCAGCTTGCGGGTCAGCTCATTGACCCGGACCCCGCCACGCCTGCGTACCTCGTCGAGGATCAGGGCGCGCCGCTGCTCCGCGAGCAGGTTCTGATTCTCGCTCAACGCCGGTCCGGTCCTTCCCTCTGGCCGTACAACAGTCTCTTCGGACGGGGTCATCCTGCCACGCGGTGTCGTCGGTCGTCGCACTGGGGAGATTCCGTGAGAGCGGTGCGTACACCGGCCCTCTTCCGTGATTCTGGTGACCGTGCATCAGCACTCCCCCCACGACCGAGAGAGCGAGTCACTCCAGTGCCACCTGTCACCCAGGCCCCGCAGAGTTCGGGGCCCGCGCTGGAACTGCTGGTCCATGGCGTGGGCGGAGCCACCCCGCAGGAGATGCTCGACGATCCGCGTCCGGTCCGGGTCACCGGCGACGCGACCGCCGCCATCTACCGCCGCGCCGGGGACATGGACGCCGAGCAGCACCCGGAGCGGTACCGCGACCGGCCCATCGCCGAGGCCTACTGCTGGTCCAACCTCACATCCGGCAACGGCTCCCGCGCCCTATGGCTGCTGCTGCTCCCGTTCATGGTGGTCAACCTCGCCCACTGGATGCGCCCCACCGCCCGGGGCCGTACCCGCGCGGTGCGCCTGTACGGCGTCCTCGTCCGGCTCGTCGCGCTCAGCCTCACGGTCCTGCTGACCGCGGCGGCGTGCGAGGTCGCGCTCGATCTGACGGCCTGGCAGTGCGCGGGCGTGCCGGACTGCTCGAACCAGCGTTCCTGGCTCGGCTTCCTGTCGACGGCGCAGGGTGGCTGGTGGTCCCAGCCGGGCCGAAGGCTCGCCCTTGCCTCTCTGGTGCCCACCGCCCTGGTGGGGCTGCTCTGGTTCCTGTCCAACCGGACATGGAGCGCGTACGAATCGCAGCGCCCGCTCACCGGATCCGAACCGGACGACGCCGACACCGCTCACGACCTGAACACCTCCGGCACCGCGGTTGGTGGCCGCCCGGCCCTCGGGCGGCCCGGATTCTGGTACGGCCGCCGACTGGTCGCCCGCCTGCGCGCCGCCCACACCGCCGCCGGATTCCTCACCGTCGCCGCATCGGTCGCGGGCGCCGCGACCCGCCACGACCGCGCAGTCACCGGCCCCGTGCCCGAGATCCTCGGCAGGCTGATCGAGGCGGCGCTGGTCCTGGGCGCGCTCGTCGTGCTCTGGGTCGTCTGCCGCCGCGGCCGCAGCGAACGACGTCTCGACAACCGGCTCGACCATGCCCTCATCACCTATCTGCCCGGCGCCGCCCTGGCCCTGCTCGTCCTCGCCGCGGTGTACGCGGCCTGGTCGCGCCCCGCCTGGGCCTCTGCGGGCGCCCTGCCCGGCGATGTCACCTTCAGTGTCGTCATGCTCGGCCAGGGGGCGCTCGTCGTCGTCCTCGCGGTGGTGTCGCTGGGCCTGTACCGCCGGACCCCCGAACCCCGCACCGTCATGTACGGACTCGGCGGACCGGCCGTCGCCATGCTCGCGTGCGCTCTCGGCGGCGTCATGACCGGCGGGGTCGCCCAGCGCGTCGCCGACTGGCTCGACGGCTCCGGCACCCCGGGCATGGGCCGGAACGCCGTCATCGAGGGACCGCCGGTGCTGCTCAGCTGGCAGGCCTCGGTCATCCCCGTGCTCCTGGTGCTGCTGGCGGTACCCGGCCTTCTGCTGCTCGTACGCACCTGGCTCGCCGCCCGCGCACTGGAACCCGAGGTCGACCGGGAGTACGGGCAGGAGCGGCCGGACCCCGCCCGGACCCGGCAGATCGCCCGGATCCGGGCCACGGCAGCCCTCACCGACTCCGCGCCCTGGATCCTCGGCCCGGTTTCCGGCGCCACGCTGCTGCTCGGTGCGGCGGCGGTCGGTGGGGCCTGGGCGAGTGGTGAAGTGCCCGGGCTCGCGATGGAGGGAAGCGGCCCGTTCGTCGAGTCCGTGGCCGAAGCGGCCCAGTCGACCGGCTCCTGGATGGTCGGACTCGGCTTCATACTCTTCGTCACCTGGGGACGGCGTGCCTACCGCGACGCCTCCGCCCGGCGCACCATCGGCATCCTCTGGGACGTCGGTACGTTCTGGCCGCGCGCGGCCCACCCCTTCGCACCGCCCTGCTACGCCGAGCGCGCCGTCCCCGATCTGGCGTCACGGATGTCCGGCTGGACCGGACGAACCCGCGGCAGGCTCGTCATCTCCGGCCACTCCCAGGGCAGCGTCCTCGCGGCGTCCGCGGTCTGGCAGCTGTCCGCCGAGACCAGGAGCCGGGTCGCCCTGCTCACCTACGGCTCGCCGATCGAGCGACTGTACGCGCGCTGGTTCCCGGCCTACTTCGGCCCCGCACCGCTGCACGGACTGCACCGGTCCGTGCACTGCTGGCGCAACCTCTGGCGGGCCACCGACCCGATCGGCGGCCGGGTCCGGCTCGACGAGGGACCGGGGCCCGAGGTGGACCGGGGGCCGCTGAAGGACCCCCTGGTCTACGGGCGCACTCCCGAACATCCGCTGCCCGAACCCGTTCTGGGGCACTCGGACTACCAGGCCGACCCGGTCTTCGCCCAGGAGCGGGCCGCACTGCTGGACCGGCTGGCACCGGTCCTGCCGCGCCAGGCAGACGGGGAGGGGGACCAGGGCACCCCGCGGGCTCAGAGCCTGTCGGGTGACCTCTGATCGGGCGGACGCGGCATGGCACGCACTCCCCCAAGGCCTTAAGGGCCAGGGGGGACCCCCTCCGGCGTTGCCGAAATGCCCTAGTAGCTCCTTCCCCGAACTCTCAACTTCGTTCGAGCAGGGGAGGCCCCATCCGAGGCCATCCCGGCGCCTTGGAATCGCACGCACCATGCCGCGTCCGCTGTCCGATCGAAGGTCACCCGACAGGCTCTCAGGGGAGCTCCGGCAGATCCTCCGGGTAGAGCAGCGTGAGGTCGTCCGTGCTCGGCTCGGCGAGCTGGGCGACCCGGCCCGCATGCCGCTCCACCATCGACTCGAAGGTCTGCCGAGCCGTCCGCCCATTGCCGAAGGCCGGGCCCTTGGGAAGCTCCTTGAAGTACTTCAGCAGCGCTTCCCCGGCTCCGGAGGCCAGGCTGTACTCGTGCTCGTCGGCCTGCTGCTCGACGATCCGCAGCAGCTCGGCGGGCTCGTAGTCGCTGAAGGTGATGGTCCGGGAAAAACGGGATGCCACACCGGGGTTGACGGTGAGGAACCGCTCCATCTCATGGGTGTACCCGGCGACGATGACGACCACCGCGTCCCGGTGGTCCTCCATCAGCTTCACGAGCGTGTCTATCGCCTCCCGGCCGAAGTCCCGGCCGGAGTCCTCGGGTGACAGGGCGTAGGCCTCGTCGACGAACAACACCCCGCCGCGCGCCCGGTCGAATGCCTCCTGGGTGCGGATGGCAGTGGAGCCGATGTGCTCACCGACCAGATCGACGCGGGACACCTCGATCAGATGGCCGCGCTCCAGCACCCCGAGCGAGGCGAGGATCTCGCCGTACAGCCGGGCCACGGTGGTCTTGCCGGTGCCGGGGGAGCCGGTGAAGACGAGATGGCGCCGGACCGACGCGGCCTTGAGCCCGGCCTCCTGACGCCGGCGGCCGACCTCGATCATGTCGGTGAGGGCGCGCACCTCCCGCTTCACGCTGTCCAGGCCCACCAGGGCGTCCAGCTCCCCGAGGACGGCGTCCGACGCGCGTACCGGCTCGGCGGCGGGCACCTCGGCCTGGGCGGGCTCCACGGCACGGGGCCCGGGGACCGTGCCGAGCAGCCCGGGGGCCGACTGGGTCGCCGTCAGCACGGCGGGGGCCGGGGGAGCGGGGGAGCGCAGCGCGCTCTCGTCGCTCGTGCAGTCCTCCACGACGGGCCCCGCTCCCGTGCCGTCGCCGTGGGCGCCGCCTTCGGCGAACTCGTATCCACCGCGGGCACACCGCTCGGTACGGCAACGGGTCAGAGTCGTACGGCAGCCGTCCATCACATGGAAGCCGTAGCCCTCGCTTCCGGTGACCCGGCAGCTGTGAAAGGTGCCGCGGCCCTCGGCGGAGACGTAGAAACCGGCCTCGGCGGGGGAGGTGACCGTGCAGCGCTCGATCGTCGGGTCGGCGCCCTTGGTGACGATCACTCCGGTCTGCGCTGCGTCGATGGTGCAGTTGTTCAGCGTGCCGCCGCTGCCGTGGTCGCGGAACCAAGCGCCGGTGGACGCCTCACGGATGCGGCAGTCATCGAGCTGGGCGGTCGCCCCGTCGCTCACCGACACCGCGGTATTGCGGACCTGGGACAGATCGCTGTCGACCACATCGGCGCGCGATCCCCGGTCGAGCACGAAGATGGCGTCCGGTACGTCGTGGACCCGGCAGGAGTCCAGTATCACGGTCGCCCCGTCGCTCACCCAGACCGCCGGGTAATCGCCCGTACTGTCATGTATTTCACACTGGTTGGCGTCGACACGGGTGCCGGGGTCCCAGACCGACAGGCCGTTGCGACCGAACCGGCGCACCGTCGAGCGGGTCAGGGTGAGGACCGACCGGGAACGCAGATCCACCGCGTTCTCCGGGATGTCGTGGATGTCGCAGTCGGCGAGTGTCAGTACGGCGTCGGTGTCGAGCGTGACCCCGTCCGCCGAAGTGCGGTGCACCGTGCAGTCGGTGAGGTGGGCGGCCGCGCGAGCGGTCACCTGTATCCCACTGCCCTTGATCTCGTACACCTCGCAGCCGACGGCCTCCAGGCCGCTGCCCTCGCCGGTGACACTCAGCCCCGCACCCGATGCATGGTGGATCCGGCAGCGCTCCAGCCGCGGATGCGCACCGTCACGTACCGAGACACCGGACTGGCCGGCCGAGACGACCTCGCACTGTTCGAACACCCCGCCCGCACCGTCGAGTACGGCGATGCCGACCCCGGCCGGGTTGTCGACCGTGCAGCGGCGTACGGTCGGCCGGGCCGCACCGCGTACCTCGATCCCGGCGGCCGAACGCGTGACGATCCGCAGATCCGCGAGCTCCGGCGCGCCGTCCTCGACGAGCAGCGCCGGGGCCGTCGAGTCCTGACCCTCCACATGCAGATCCGTGACGACGGCGGAGGCACGGACGGTCAGCGGTACGCCGTCGATCGGTGCGATCCGAACGGAGCCGACCGAGCCCTCGGGGCCGCGCAGCGTCACCGCGCGGTGCAGGACCAGATTCTCCCGGTAGGTGCCCGGCGCGACGGTGAGGACATCACCGTCGGCCGCGGCCTCCAGGGCTGCGGTGAGGGAGGCGTATTCGCCTGTGCGGCGCCGCCACCGCGATGTGCCGGTGTGCGTCACCTGGACCGTGCCCTGTGCCATGGCGCTGTTGTGCCCCCACCTCGTGCGTGTGTGATGCCCGTGTCACCGGCCTTGTGGCAGCGACGAACCCCGGGCCCGCCCACCGAGGAAGCGGGCGGGCCGGTCCACCGTAGCGCGCGCGGCGGGCGGGAGTTGACCGGATCGGCAGCTGATCAGCTGCCGGTCCCGGTCCTGCCCCAGTCCGGACCGGCCTTCGCCCAGGCTCGGCCGATCCGGGTGTACCGCCCCCGCACCATGCGCCAGACGATCAGGCGCCGGCCGCCCTCGACCAGTCCGACGGCGAGCAGCATCGCCCCGAGCCCGGCCAGTGCCGCATGCGTATGAGCCGTCGGAGCGTCCATGGGCCGCAGCGCGGGGCGGCCGTCGAGGTCTGTCCAGATCTTCACCACGGCCCCGGGATCCGTCTTGCGGGAAGAGGTGGTCACCGTACCGCGGCGGTCCGTGCCGTCCGGGGCCTTCCAGCGCGCCACCACCGAGGTCTGGGTGGTGCGCTCCGAGGACACTTCGGGATCGGTGACGAGACGTGATGCTCCCGGGGCCCGGCGTACCACGACCGCGGTCGTGGTACGACGCTGGGCCTGCTGGGCCCGCACCGATTTCTGCAGGGCGTCGTCCGTGAGCGAACCGCACACCCAACCCACTGCCGGTGTCGCCAGCACCATGAGAAGCAGTGCGACAAGAGCCACCCACGCCTCGCGCCGGTCAGTGGCGCGGCACAGGGGATTGCGCCGCCAACGCCACACTCCCGTAACCGCTCGCACAGTCCTGCACCCCCTTCCGTATCCGTCTCAACCTGATACGGCACGCTTCGCTCGCCGGAGCAGCGAAGAGAGAGCAACCTCACCCTGGCCAACGCACGGACTGCCCCCGTGAGTTCCCATTCCCCACCGGTCCGGGCTGACGGCCCGTCCGGGGCGCGCGCGACCGAGGGGCAGTGCTGCCGGTGCGGGAACACCGAGGTCGCCGTCGAGTCCCCATGGCTCGACGGCGACCTCGTGCGACCGTGTGCGTTTCCCGGCTCAGTACCCCCGGCCCTGGTGCGGGCGGTTGTACGGGTCCTCGTAGGGCGAGGGTGCCGGGGCGGGGCGCGGTGACGCCGGACGCATCGCCTCGTAACCGGTGCCGGGCGCGGGCCGCTGCTGCTGTTGCGGCGGATAGGGCGCCTGGTACCCGCCGCGGGCCGCGGTCGGCTGCTGCGGGATGTATGGCGCCGGGGCGTGCTGCAGCTGTGCGGGCTGCATCGGCGCGTAGCCCTGCTGGGCCGGCTGGTAGCCGTATGACGGATTGGGCTGGGAAGGCGCCGCGGGAAGAGCCGGCAGCGCCGCCGGGAGAGCCGGCAGATGGCTGTTGCCGGTGTCATAGGCGGCAGGCACTCGGATCGGAGCGATCTGAGGGGTGCCCCGCTCCGCGACCAGGGAGTCGTAGATCGGAGTGTCGGGGAACGACGGTGCGGCGTAGTAGCCGCCGCCGTAGGTGGAGCGGGGGGAGGTCATGACACCTAAGTTAAGCCCACGATGTGCTGGTTGGGGAGTCCCAATCTTAGGGTCATCCGTTTTACGCTGCTTCTGTCCGCCTGACCTGCTAAAACATCGTTAAAGCTTCCGTTGATCAACAGCGGGGGCTTTTCCGTTGGAGGGCCTCACGGCTAACGAGAAGTGGCGGATGGGCTGCAAAGGGCGACACCCGCGTGATACTCGCCAGGAGGGAGGGCTTCGACCCCGAGCGCCTGGAATCTCACGACCATCAGGAGATGGCCGACGGCAACCGCGGCCTGCCGGTCGCCACCGCCGACGGCACCCTCGACCGCGGCTGGCTGCGGAAACTGCCCGATGGCCGGTTCACCGCCCGCCTGTGACCTGGGGCGGCGCCGCAGGGTGCGGGCGTAACCCCGATGCCTCCGGCGGCCGTTGGGATTGTGTGACGAAAATCAAAGAGCGCGCCGAGGACACCGTCTCCCTTGTCCACCAGTGCCGTCTGCCGCTGTCGACGGGCATCGTCAACCACCTCGCCGACCTGCTACGACGCCATCTCAAGGCGATCGGGTCCAGGTGGAGGACCCCGCCTCCCGGCCGGATCGCGGTGATCGTGCTGGCCGTGCTGCGGCACGACCAGCGCCTGGCCGACATGGCCGGCGGCAACGGCATCTCCGCCACCACGATCCGGCGCTGGCGCGACGAGCTGATCGGCCTGCTCACCGCGAAGGCCCAGTGCCTGGACCGTGTCTTGAAGAAGGTAGCCAAGCGGGGCGGGGACTCCCACCCCTGCTTCATCGACCAGCGAGGAGGACCCATGCCCCCCCGCACCCACCCCGAGCACACCCGCTCTCGGCGGCAGCCGCTGGAACACCTTCCCCGCTACCGGCACCACCCTGACCGCCCGCGATTCTTCACCGCCACCGAGCCGCTGCTGCAGGGCATCATCGACGACAACGCCCTCACCAGTGCCGACGGCGAGGTGCTGGAGGACCAGATCCGCACGACACTCGCCCTCGGCACCCGGGAGACCTCACTGCCGCTGGCCATCGGCCCGGACAGCGCCGCGGCAGCGCGCGAACTGGGCGCGCAGGCCGAGACGATCGGCCGGGAGCTCGCCTCCTGGGCCAACGCGGCCCTGGAGAGGCTGCTCATCGCCGTGTTCCGCTGCTCGCCGGACCGCTGGCCGTCCGCAGCCACTGTTATGGCCATCTGCTCACCCCTCCCGCGGCCGATCTGCTCCGCGGCCGGCGCGGCGGACCGGTCACGATGCAGCTCTACAACGAGTGGCTGCACCATATAGTCCTGCTGCGCGACGTCCTGCTGCCCTTCACCAACTGGCAGGACGTTCCGCTCCTGATCACCCCGTCCGGGCTGCGGCACACCGAACCGGCCCGCGACGCGTTCCTCACCGAACTGCTGGTCCGTCAGATCCGGCATTCCAGCATCGTGGACTTCGACCGCCACGTCGTCACCGGCACCTCCGGCCCAGCCGGCTACGGCTTCGAGGCGGGCGGCGGCACCGCCCTGCCCGCCGTCCTCGACCAGCCGTCTCTGACCGCACCCCGGCACCTGCTGACGTCGTGGCGGGCGAGGACTGGGGAGCGGTGATCGGCTACCAGCTCGCCGCCCGCCACCGCGACCACGTCACTGCTCTCGTGTTCGCCGAGGCCCTGTTGCCCGGATTCGGCTTCGAGGACCACACGGCCCTCACCCCCGAGAATGTCTCCAGCGGCATGCACCTTTGGCATCTGGGCTTCTACTTCCAGCCGGACATACCCGAGATGCTGATCGCCGGACACGAGCGTGAGCTGATCACCTACATGATCAAGTTCGAGCGCAGCCGCCCCGACAGCGCCACCCCCGACGCGGTCGACGAATACGTGCGCTGCTACTCCATGCCTGGCGGCATCCGCGCGATGCTTTCGATCTACCGGGCAATGCTCGTCGACGCCGAACAGAACCGGCAGGCCGCACAGAAGAAACTGGACATCCCGGTCCTGGCGCTCGGCGGATCCGCGTTCATCGGCGACCGCAACGAGTCCCAGATGCGACTCATGGCCCACGACGTCACCGGACACGTATTCGACGCCGGCCACGACCTGGCGGAGGAAGTGCCCGACGAGATGGCCGACGTCGTCCTGCCGTTCCTGGCCGCACACCTGTAGCAGACACCCAGCCGCCGAGGTCGGCGATCAGAAGCGGCCCGGCAAGCCGAGGGGGCCTCGTGGCTGCGTCTGCGTAGAACGGTCCGGTTCCGCGCAGCCACGAGGCTCCAGCGCCCCTACCAGCGCCCGGTCGGCGCACTCCAAGCACTCCTCGACGAACCGAAATCGATCACCACGCGCAACCCTATGAACCCGGGAAAACATCGTCTACCAGGGGGGCATGGGGTGGTTCCGTCGCCTCCTCGGCCGTCGTGCGTCCATCGTGGCGCCGAGCCCAGCAGTCCCTGCCGCTACCCGTAGCCTCCACCGAGTTCGAGCGCCGGAATGAGGACGGCCGAGGCGTCGCAGTCGGGGCAGGCCCGCACGTCGTCCCGCATCAAGGCGTCGAGGGCCTCCAGCGTGCTCAGTTCCTTTCCCCCTGCCGGCGACGCGGCGGCAGGCAGCGTCGTGCACGACCGTACGCCCGCGGCGTTCCGTAGTGCAGGCCACCAAGCTGGTTCCTGCACAGGCGAGTTGGCGGTCGTTCGGTACAGCGTTCCAGTCGGTGCCGGCCCGGACGCTGCGGCGCGCCGGAAGCCGCGGGCCGCAGTTGTCCGTTGTCAATGAAGTCGGCCGGTCGTGAGGCGCTTAGCTGCGAACGGGCGGGCCGGCACCTGGACACGATGGAACTCAGCCCCGGCGCCTTGCACATGGAGGCGGCCCGGGTCCGCTCCGCCGCGTCCTCCTTCTTCGGCAACCCGGACTTCCCCCCCTGGGGCCGCCGCGCTGGGCTGCGCCCTGGTGATGCACGACGTCCAGGCCGGCTGGCACCCCTGCCCGGCACGGCCGCCTCCGTCCGAACCCGCGCGACGAGCCGTGCCCGGAGCGCCGGACGGACCCGAACCCCCGCTGGCCCTATAGTCGTTGGGCATCGGGGGTCCCGGGAGCACAAGAGGGGTACGCATGGCGGAGGTTCGCACGGAACTGGTCCGCCCGTTGGTCGAGGCGCTGAGGGCGCACGCTGCACGCACGGGCGAGAGGACCGCTTTCCGGGACGGGCAACGGGAGGTGACCTGGGCACAGTTGGAACGCCGGACGGCCCGCGTCGCGGGGCATCTGGCACGGCTGGGCGTACGCCGCGGGGACCGGGTGCTGCTCTGCCTGCCCAGCCGGGTGGAAATGGCGGAGAGCTGCCTGGCGGCCCTGCGGGCCGGCGCCGTCGGAGTGCCACTGGACCCGGGAGCGGCCGACGACGAACTGGCCCACGTCCTCGGCGACAGCGGCGCGGTGGCGGCCGTGGCCGAGGCGCCGCTCCTCGAACGGCTGACGCGGGTGGCGGCCGGGCGGCCCCCGCTGCGGGCGAGCGTGGTCGTGGGCCCGGTGGCACCGCCGCCCGGGCCGCCCGCGGACGTGGTGCCGTACGAGGAACTCGCCGGGACCGACGCGCCAGGACCGCCGCGCGACGACCTCGGCCTGGACGAGCCGGCGTGGATCCTCTACACCTCCGGCACCACCGGCACGCGCAAGGGCGCGGTGACGAGCCAGCGGGCGGCGCTGTGGTCGACCGCCGCCGCCTACGCACCGCTCCTCGGCATGTCCGAGCGGGACCGGCTGCTGTGGCCGCTGCCGGTGCACCACGCCTACGCGCATTCGCTGTGTGTCGTCGCGGTGGTCGCCACCGGCGCGAGCGCCTTCCTCCTGGCCCGGGGCGTGGACGTCGTGGAGGCTCTGCGGCGACAGCCGCCCGACGAGCCCTTCACCATGCTGGCCGGGGTCCCGGCCACCTACCACCTGCTGGTGAACGCACTGCGTCGGACCCGGCCGGTCCCCGGCGGGTTGCGGGTGTGCGTCACCGCCGGAGCACCCTGCCCCGCGGAACTGCGCGCCTCGATGGAGGAATTGCTCGGCGCACCGCTGCTGGACGGCTACGGCGCCACCGAGACCAGCGGCAAGATCGCGCTCGCCCGGCCCGGCACGCCGGGCCCGGACCGCGTGCCGCAGCCGCTGCCCGGCGTCGACGTCAGGATCGCCCACCCGGTCTCCGCGGACACCGTCGCGGACGGCGACGAGGGCGAGATCTGGGTGCGAGGCCCCGGTCTGATGACCGGCTACCACAACCGCCCCGACAGCACGGCGCAGGTCCTGCGGGACGGCTGGTACCGCACCGGCGACCTCGGCCACCGCACACCGGACGGCGGGCTGCGGGTCACCGGCCGCGTGGGCGACCTGATCATCCGCGGCGGCCAGAACGTCAACCCGGTGGAAGTGGAGCAGGTGCTGCTGTCCTGCCCCGGAGTCGCGGACGCGGCGGTCGTCGGCCGCCCCCACGACGTGCTGGGAGAGGTTCCGGTGGCGTTCGTCGTCCCCGGCCCGCAGGGCACCGACCTCGCCGGACTGCGGGCCGCGTGCCGCAAGCGACTGTCCGCGTTCAAGGTGCCGGACGAGATCCGGCCGAGCACCTCCCTGCCCCGCACCTCCTCCGGCAAGATCCGACGGACCGTCCTCGCCGCCCGGCTGGCCGAGGCCCTCGCACACGACGGCACGAACACCCGCGCCGGGCTGCGCGCCAGGTTGCTCGCACTGCCCGCCCCGGAGCGGCGCCGCACCGTGCTGCGCATCGTCCTCGACGCCACGGCCGAGGCGGACGAGGTGCGGGGGACCCACCCCGACCCCGAACAGACCTTCGCCGACCGGGGACTCGGCTCGCTCCAGGGCGTGCTGCTGCGCGACCGGCTCGGGACGGCCACCGGCCTCGATCTGCCCTCGACCCTGGTCTTCGACCGTCCGACACCGGACGCGGTGGCCGGCTTCCTGCACGACGCGCTGCTCGGCTCCCCGCCCCCGGCGGCCCGCCCGGCCGGTCCGGGCACCCGCGGTGACGCCCCGCCGCCCGACGAGCCGGTGGCCGTCATCGCGATGGCCTGCCGCTTCCCGGGACCCGTGGACGACATCCGCACGCCGGAGGAGCTGTGGCGGCTTCTCGCCGACGGAGCGGACGCCACCTCCGCGTTCCCCGCCGACCGGGGCTGGGACCTGGCCGCCCTCTACGACCCCGACCCCGACCGACCGGGCACCTCGGTCACCCGGCGCGGCGGGTTCCTGCGCCGGGCCGCCGACTTCGACGCGGCCTTCTTCGGCATGTCCCCCCGGGAGGCGCTGGCCACCGACCCCCAGCAGCGGCTGCTGCTGGAGACCGCCTGGGAGGTCGTGGAACGGGCGGGCCTCGCCCCCACCGCCCTGCGCGGCAGCGACACCGGTGTCTTCGTCGGAGTGATGCACGGCGACTACGGCGGCCGTCTGCTGCACCGAGGGGGCCACGCGTACGAGGCCCACCTCGCGCTCGGATCCGCCGGCAGCGTGGCCTCCGGGCGCATCGCCTACACCCTTGGCCTGGAGGGGCCCGCGGTAACCGTGGACACGGCCTGCTCCTCGTCGCTGGTGGCCATGGACTGGGCGGCGCGGGCGCTGCGCTCGGGACAGTGCTCCCTCGCCGTGGCCGGCGGCGCCACCATCATGGCCAGCCCGGTGCCGTTCGTCGCGTTCAGCAGGCTGCGCGCACTCTCCCCGGACGGCCGCTGCAAGCCGTTCTCCGCCGCGGCCGACGGAACCGCCTGGGGCGAGGGCGTCGGACTGGTCCTGCTGGAACGGCTCTCCGACGCACGGCGCAACAACCATCCGGTGCTCGCCGTGCTCCGCGGCTCCGCCGTCAACGCAGACGGCGCGTCCAACGGCCTGACCGCGCCCAGCGGACCCGCCCAGGAGCGGCTGATCGGTGACGCCCTGGCCGCCGCCGGGCTCACCCCGGCCGAGATCGACGCCGTGGAGGCGCACGGCACCGGCACCCCGCTCGGCGATCCCGTCGAGGCCCGTGCGCTCCTCGCCGCCTACGGGCACGACCGCCCGGCCGACCGGCCCCTGTGGCTCGGATCCCTCAAGTCCAACCTCGGACACACCCAGGCCGCGGCCGGTGTCGCCGGGGTCATCAAGACCGTGCTGGCGATGCGGCACGGCGTGCTGCCGCGCACGCTGCACCTCGACGAGCCGTCCCCCGGGGTCGACTGGTCCTCGGGCGCCGTACGGCCACTGACCCGGGAGCAGCCGTGGCGGCCCGCCCCCGGGCAGCCCCGCCGCGCCGCGGTGTCGGCCTTCGGCATCGGCGGCACCAACGCCCATGTGATCCTGGAGGAGGCCGTCGTGGAGCGGGACGCGGGGGAGCACGGCGGCACCCCGGCCGCTCCGCACCCGCCGCTCCTGCTGTCCGGCGCCGACGCGGGCGCTCTGCGGGCCCAGGCACGGCGTACGGCCGCGTTCCTCCGGGAGCGGCCCGAACAGCCCCTCGGGGACGTGGTGTTCTCCGCCGCCACCGCACGCGCCGCGCTCCGGTACCGGGCGGCGGTACCTGCGGACGGCCGCGCCGGCCTGCTGAGCGGACTGGACAGGCTCGCCGCCGGGACGACGGCGCCCGTACCTGTCCGCACGGGCCCACGGCTGGCCCTGCTCTTCACCGGCCAGGGCGCCGCACGGCCGGGCCTCGGCAGGGAACTGCACGCCGCCTACCCGGTCTTCGCCGATGCCTTCGACGCGCTGTGCGGCCGGTTCGACGCCGTCGGCGCGGGGGACCGGCCGCTGCGCGAGAG
Organism: Streptomyces sp. NPDC037301; assembly: GCF_055602785.1. Classification (NCBI taxonomy): domain Bacteria; kingdom Bacillati; phylum Actinomycetota; class Actinomycetes; order Kitasatosporales; family Streptomycetaceae; genus Streptomyces; species Streptomyces sp. NPDC037301. Next base: position 16,704 of record NZ_JBVJWD010000042.1, on the reverse strand, counting down.
CCTGTGGCCCGAGCCGGGCAAGGCCGCCGACGCCCTCGACCGGACCGATGTCGTCCAGGCCGGCCTGTTCGCGTTCGAGGTCGCCCTGTTCAGGCTGCTCGCCTCCTGGGGAGTGCGGCCCGACGTCCTGGCCGGACACTCCGTCGGGGAGCTGGCCGCGGCGCACGCCGCCGGGATCCTCACCGAGGACGACGCCGTCGGTCTGGTCGCCGCCCGGGGCCGGCTGATGCAGAGCCTTCCGGCCGGCGGCGCCATGGTCGTCCTGGATGCCACCGAGGAGGAGGCGAGGGCGGAACTCGTGAGGACCCCGGCCGCGGCCGGGCCGGTGGCGGTCGCGGCGGTGAACGGCCCCCGGTCGGTCGTCGTCTCCGGGGAGGAACGGGCGGTGGCGGCGGTGGCGGCACGCTTCGAGGCCCGCGGGCGCCGCACCGAACGCCTGCGGACCAGTCACGCCTTCCACTCTCCGCTGGTCGAACCGGCGCTGGCGGAGTTCGCCCGGGCCGTGTCGCGCGCCGCCTTCCGCGAGCCCCGCATCCCGGTCGTCTCGGCCCTCACGGGGCGCCCGGCCACCGGGGACGACCTGCGCTCACCGGCCTACTGGGTCCGCCACGCCCGTGAGACGGTGCGCTTCGCCGACGCCGTGCGCCACCTCGCGGACGAAGCGGGGGTGACCGCCTTCGCCGAGGCCGGTCCCGGCGCCCACCTCACCTCGGCCGCGCTGAGCACCGTCGGGGAGCCCGGGGACCGTGTGTTCACCGCGACGACCAGGCCCGGCCACCCGGAGCCCGGCACGCTCCTGGCGGCACTCGCCCGGCTGCACGTGCACGGCCTCCCGGTCGACTGGGAGGCGGTCCGGCAGGGGCACCCGGGCCCGGCCGCCCGGCGGATCGGCCTGCCCACCTACCCCTTCCAGCGCGAGCGCCACTGGCTGGCCGAGCCCTCCGCCACCGCGGCAGGCCCCACGGACACGACCGCGCACGCCACCGGCCACCCGGTGCTGTCCGCGACGACGAGCCTCGCGGACACGGACCGCCTGCTGAGCACCGGCCACCTGTCGGAGGCCGGGCAGCCCTGGCTGCGCGACCACGTCGTGCACGGCCGGGTGCTGGTGCCCGCCACTGTTCTCGCCGACCTGGCGCTCCACACCGGCGCGGCCTGCGGCCTGGCGGAACTGGAGGAGCTGACGCTGCTGCTCCCGCTGCACCTGTCCGGCTCCGGCGAGCGCGTCGAGGTGCAGGTGGTGCTCGGCGCGTTGGACCCGTCCGGCCGCAGGACCGTCGACCTGCACGCGCGCCCCGGGGACGGCGGCCCCCTCGGGGCGTGGACCCACCACGCCACCGGCCGTCTGGGACCGCCGGCCGGCGGTCCCGGCCCGGCGCACGGCGACGAGGAGTCCTGGCCGCCCCCGGACGCGGTGCCCGTCGACCTGACCGGAGCCTACGAGCGCCTGGCAGAGGCGGGTCACGCGTACGGCCCGGCGTTCCGCTGCGTGCGGGCGATGTGGCGGCAGGGCGACGACCTGCTGGCCGACGTACGGCTTCCCGACGAGGCCGTGGCCGAGGCGCAGCGCTACGGCCTCCATCCCGCGCTGTTCGACGCCGCCCTGCACGCGTCGCTGCTGCTCTCCGCGGATCCGGGACAGCCCGGCGGGACCGGCCGGCTGCCGTTCGCCTGGCGGGGCGTCAGCCGCCACGCTGCGGGCGTCACCGCCCTGCGGGTCCGGCTCCGCCCCACCGGGGACCACACCGTCGCGGCGGACCTCACCGACCCGGCCGGGCGGCCGGTGCTGCGGGTGGCGGAACTGACCACCCGCGCGGTACCCGGCCCCGACGGCGCCGGCGGGATCCCGCGGCCCGAACCGCTGTACCGGCCGCACTGGACGCCCGCCGACCCGGCCCGCTCGGCCCCGCCCGCCTGGGAGGTGGGCACACCGGACGACCTCGGCCTGGCCGCGGCGCTGTCCGGCGCAGGGCGGCCCGCGTCGGCCGCCCCCGCCCTCGTCGTCTCCCTGGCCCCGTCCGGCCCGTCCGCGGGCCCGGTGGCCGGCACGCACGGCCTGGTCACGCGGGCCCTGGAGCTGCTGCGCGGTCGGCTGCCCGCCCTGGCCCCGGGAACGCGCCTGGTCCTGGTGACCCGGGGTGCCACCGGCGCGGACCCCGACCTGGCCGCCGCCGCGGTCTGGGGGCTGGCGCGCAGCGCCCAGTCCGAGTACCCCGGCCGCCTCACCCTCGTCGACGTCGACGGCCACCCGGAGTCGGTGCACCGGCTGCCGGCCGTCCTGGCGACGGGCGAACCCCAGCTCGCCGTGCACGCGGGCAGGGTGCACGTGCCCCGGCTGACCCGGTCGACGGCCGCCGAGCCCGCCCGGGCGGCCGGGTTCGAAGCGGACGGCACGGTGCTGGTCACCGGCGGGACGGGGGCGCTCGGCGCCCTGCTGGCCGGTCATCTGGCGGAGCGTCATGGGGTACGCCGGCTGCTGCTCACCAGCCGTAGCGGCCCGGACGCGCCCGGCGCGCGGCGGCTGCGGGAGCAGATCGAGCGGGCCGGCGGCCGGGTCGACGTGGTCGCCTGCGACGCCGCCGACCGCTCCGCGCTGGCCGGGGTGATCGCCGCGTGCTCTGCCGACCTGACCGCCGTGGTGCACGCGGCGGGGGTCCTCGACGACGGTGTGCTGGAGGGCCAGACACCCGGGCGTGTCGCGGCCGTCCTGCGGCCGAAGGCGGACGCGGCCTGGCACCTGCACGAGCTGACGGAGGATCTGCCCCTGTCGCGGTTCGTGCTCTTCTCCTCGGCGGCGGGCCTGCTCGGAAACCCCGGCCAGGCCGGCTACGCCGCCGCGAACGCCTTCCTCGACGCCCTCGCGCTACACCGGACGGCCCGGGGACTGCCCGCGCTCTCGCTGGTGTGGGGACCGTGGGCGGGAGGCGAGGGGATGGCCGCCCGCACCGGCCGGACGGGTGACGGCGTGGTCCGAGCCGTCACCGCGGCCGAGGGCCTGGCGCTGTTCGACGCCGCCCTGGCGGCGGGCGAGCCCGTCCTTGCGCCGCTGCCGCTGGACCCGGCGGCCTCCCGGGCCCGACGGCCCCTCCCGCCGCCCCTGTGGGACCTGTCCGGTCCGTCCGGCCCTCCGCCGGCCGCGGCCGGGGAACCCGGTGACGGCGGGGGACCCGCCTCCGGTACCGGCCGGGTGCCGGACGAGACGCCGGGTGCGTGGCGCGAACGGCTGGCACGGCTGCCCGTCGCCGACCGCGCCCCTGCTCTGCTCGCACTGGTCCGCGAGGCGGTCGCCGACGTGCTCGGGCACACCGGCGCGGCCGCCGTCACGGCCGACCGCGCCCTCAGCGAACTCGGCCTCGACTCCCTGGCCGCCGTTCAGCTGCGCAACCGGCTGAGCCTGCTCACCGGTCTGGAGCTGCCCCCCACCCTCACCTTCGACCTGCCCACCTGCGAGCAGCTGACGGAGCATCTGCTCGCCGGGCTGTCCGAGGCGCCGCCCCACCGGGAGGCGGCCGCCGCCGGGCCGGCGCGTCCCGCGACGGCCCGGTCCCCCCAGACCCTCGCCTCCCTCTACCGCCGCGTGTGCGCGACGGGTGACGTCGTCTCGGCGATGCACCTGCTCGTGACCGCCTCACTGGCCGTCCCCGGCTTCGGCCCCGAGGACACCGCCGCGCACGCCCTGGACCCCCTCCACCTGGCCAAGGGTGAGGCCGGCCGGCCGCCGCTGGTGTGCTTCCCCGGCTTCTCCCCGGCCCTCGGCAGGCCCTGGTACGCCACGCTCGCCCGCCACTTCGAGGAGGACCGGGACGTGCTGGAGATGCGGCACCCGGGGGTCACCTCGGGCGACGCGCCGCCGCGCGACTGGCGGACACTGGTGGACCTGCACACGGCCACCCTGCGCGAGCGGCTGGGCGGGCGCCGCCCCGTCCTGCTGGGGTGGTCGATGGGCGGGTGCCCGGCCCACGCGGTCGCCGCGCGGCTCGCGGCCACCGGCACTCCGCCCGCCGGCCTGGTCCTCCTCGACGCCTACCACGTGACCCCCGAACGGGAGGCCGAGCCGTGGCTGCTCGCCATGCCCGCCCGCGCGGCCCTGGCCATGGGAGAGGAGTTCGACGCGGCGGTGGACGACATGGCCCTGGCCGCGTTCGGCGCCTACACCCGGATGCTCCGGGGGTGGCGCCCCGAACCCCCGGACGTGCCCGTCCTGCTGGTCCGCGCCGCCGACCGGCCGCCGGAGGCGGACACCCACGGCGGCACCCCCGCCGGGCGCGCGGGGCAGGTCTCCTGGCCCGGTCCGTGCGACACCTTGGAGGTCCCGGGCGATCACTGGACGATCGTGGAGGAACACGCCGTCACCACGGCCCGGGCGGTCCGCGCCTGGGTCGACGGGCTCGCAGGGCGCACCGGCTGAGCCACGGCCACCCGGCGCGGGCAGGCCGGACCCGCCCACCTGACCTGAGGACTTCGCGGACGTGTTCAGCTCGTTCCAGGACGCTTCGCCGTTCGTCCTCGTGGAGCTGGCCCAGGACCACTGACGCGATCTGCTCGATGTCGGCTGATGACGGTCCGGTCTGCTCAGGGATCAGCTCTGCTCGATCGGAGAACAGCAGTTCCTTCAGCGCGAGCCGCCGAACCTGTCCCGAACGGGGTCAGTTTCATGGCCGTGCCGCGTTCGAGCAGGGGCTGTCCGAGGTCCCCTTCGAGCCGGTTGATCTGGATCACCAGCGTGGACCGGTGGATGCCGATGGCTGCATGTCGCCGCTGTGGATGGTGATCAGTCCCCGGAACGCAGGTCCAGCTGCTGCAGCAGCCCGGCGGTCATGCCCATCGTGCTCGACATCGCGGTCATAGAGCCCCCGGACCGGGTCCGGGGGACGCTTCGCAGAATGGGCTCGGTGTCACGCTGTCCCCGCTGTGGAGCAAGCGCACGAGCTCTTCTCCGTCGGCAGGCACCGACCGGTCCAGCAGATCCCGACGCGGCGGAGTTTCGCCGGTATCAGCTGCTCAGGGACGCGATGTTCTCCCGTACCGCCTCAGTCACGGCCGCCGCGTGGGAGTTGAGGTAGAAGTGCCCGCCGGAGAAGGTCCGCAGTTCGAACGGCGCGGTCGTGCGCTCGGCCCAGTCACGGGTCTCGTCGAGCGTCGCCATGGGGTCGTTGTCCCCGAGCAGCGCGAGAACCGGGCACGGCAGGGGCGGACCCGGCTGGTAGCGGTACGTCTCCACGGCCTCGTAGTCCGCACGGATCACCGGCAGGAACAGGGCCCGCAGCTCGGGGTCCTGGAACATCCGCACGTCGCTGCCGCCCAGCCGCTCCATCTCGGCCACGATCCCCTGGTCGTCCCGCTTGTGCACGTCTTCGTGCCGCACGCTGGTCGGCGAACGGCGGCCGGAAACGACGACGGAGAGCGGGGCGGCGCCGTCACCCGCGAGCCGCCGCGCCACCTCGAAGGCGACCAGTGCGCCCATGCTGTGGCCGAGCAGCGTCAACGGCCGGTCCGCCCAGGGGCGCAGCGCCGTCGTGGCGTGCCGCGCCAGCTCGTCGACGGAGCGCAGCAGAGGCTCGGTCCTGCGGTTCTGCCGGCCCGGGTACTGGACTGCCAGCACGTCGATTCCTGGCGACAGCGCGGCCGAGACAGGGTGAAAATAACTTGCCGCGCCGCCCGCGTACGGAAAGCAGACGAGCCGGTTCCTGGCGTCCGGAGCCGGGTGGAAGCGCTGGATCCAATCGCTCTTTTCCTGCACGCTGCTCGTCAACTCACTTGCCCCTCATACGTGTGTCGTCCACCGGTGAAGGCTCTCACCGGGCACGTGTCCGGCCAACCCCTAACCACCCCCACCTAGGGGTGGGAAAAAGGTGAGGCCCCACCGCCTGCGAGGCGGTGGGGCCCGACCGGAGAGTCTTACGGGGGATGGACTTCCGGCCCTTCACTTTGGTTTTCAGGGGCTTCTCTACGCGGCGGTCGCCGCTTCCACCGGTCGGATCCTGGTGGCCCGCCAGGTGGGCAGCAGGGTCGCCGTGAAGGTGATCACCACCGCGCCGGTCACGACCGCGAGGTAGATCCACACCGGTACGGACGGGACCACCCGGTCCAGCTTGGCGACGCTGTAGGGGAAGAGCGTGACCGCGGCGGCGACCGTGCCGAGCAGCACACCGACGACGGCGGTCAGCACGCTCTCCACGCTCATCATCGTCATGATCTGCCGCCGCGTGAAGCCGGTCAGCTGCTGGAGGCCGAACTCCCGGCGACGCCGGCCGGTGGCCGCGATCAGCGTGTTCACCACCGAGATCGCGGTGTATCCGACGATCATGCCGACCACCAGGTAGTTGATGGTGGCCAGTTGCTGCTGGCCCTCGGTGCGCCCGGCGACCAGCGCGGCGCTGTCGGTCACCTTGACCCCCGGCTGGTCCTTGACCAGCGCGGACAGCGCCGCGGTCACCTCGGTGGAGTCGCTTCCGGCGGCGTGGCGCACCAGGATCTGGCTCGCCGCCCCGTCGGTGGTGTGGGCGGCCAGCAGTTGGGCGGGCAGCAGCAGTGCTGCCGCGTCGCCCTCCGCCCGGTAGGTCGCAGCCACCTTCACCTTGACCGGAGTGCCGTCCCCGAGCCTCAGGGTGAGGGAGTCACCGACACCGCGCCCGAGGGAAGCGGCGTGCTCGACGGGCAGCGCGACGCTGTTCCCGCGCAGGCCGGCGAACGAACCGGCCGCGGCTTGCACCGAGAGGTTCTTGGCATCGCTGACGCCCTGGAGCGGCCAGCCGTCGCTGGTCTGCTCGGCGTCCTCGGGGCTCTGCACGAACCCGGTACTGGTCACGTAGTCGGAGGCGGCGCCGACTCCCTGTACCTGCCGCACCCGGTCCAGGGTGCCGGGGGCCAGGCCACCGGTCTCGGACGTCAGTACGTTGTCCGCCCGCAGGATCCCGGTGTGCGCGGAGCGGTTGGAGGCGTCCTCGATCTGCTGCATGTACAGCGTGCCGGTGGCGATGCCGGTCAGCAGGATGATCGGCGTGATGGTGGCGGCCATCCGGATCGTATGGGCCCGGGAGTTGAGCACCGCGAGCTGTCCCGGCAGTCCCGTGAGGGCACGCAGCGGGCCCTGGAGCAGCGCCACGATGGCCTTGGTGAAGCCGGGGGCGAGCAGCGCCAGGCCGATTGCCCACATGATGCAGGCCGGTCCCGCGGTACTGGCCGTCAAGTCGCCCTTCATCATGGTCATGGTCATCACGGCCATGCCGGCGCCGCCGACGAGGAAGAGCACGGACAGGACGACCCGGGTACGGGTCAGCCAGCGCCCCTCGATCGAGCTCTCCGCCAGCGCCTCGGTGGCCCGGGTCTTGGCGATCTTCCGGGCGGTGATGTACGCGGCACCGACGCCGGCCAGCAGCGAGGCACCCACAGCCACCAGGGCCGGCACCACGCCGAGGTGGAACTCGACGGCCCCGGAGACCATTCCCGCGGAGACCAGCTTGTCGAAGATGAGCTCGCTGAGCAGCGCGCCGGGCAGGCAGCCCAGCACCGAGGCGACGGTCGCGACGACCAGCGTCTCGCCCAGGATCATGCGGCGCAGCTGCCGCGGGGTGGTGCCGATCGCCTTCATCAGGGCCATCTCGCGGTGCCGCTGCTGAATGGTCAGCCCCAGTGTGGAGGACGCCCCGAACATGGCGACCAGGATCGCCCAGCCGCCGAAGATCGCGGACAGCGTGACGAGGCTCTTCTGGCTGCTCGCGGCCTGCGGGAACTCGGCGAGCCCCCGGTTCTCGCCGGTCAGCGTGACGGCCGCCTTGCCGTTCAGGGCGTGCTCGATCCTGCTGCCGAGCTCGGCGATGTCGGTGCCCGCCTTGGGCAGCACACCGATCGCGTCCGCCGTGCCGGCCCGGCCGCTCAGCGCGCCGGCCTGCTCGTCGGTGAAGAACACCGCGGGCTGCGAAGCCGCACGGCCGCCTGCCTGCTTGACGATTCCGGCCAGCCGGAACTCCTGCGGCCGTCCGTCGGCCACGATCCGGACCCGGTCGCCGACGGAGGCGCCCGCCTGCCCGGCCAGCCCGGTGTCCAGCACCACATCACCGGCCGCACCGGGCCGGGCCCCCGAAGTGAGGGTGTAAGGGGCCAGTTGAGCCGAGTCCCAGCCGTGGCCGAGCGGGCGGTGCTCAGTGCCGGTGGCAGTATCGGACAGGTCGGTCACCGGGCGGCCGTCACGTACGACCGCCACCGGGAAGGACACGTCGGCGACGGCCTTGCCGACACCGGGCACCGCGGCGACGGCGTGTACCTGCGCCGCGTCGAGCCGCACCCGCTCGGACAGTTGGGCATCGTCGTACTTCTGGTCGCCCGCCACCACGAGGGGAGCCGCGGCCAGCCGCTGGGGCGGCACCGCGTCGCGGACGCCGCTCTCCATGAGACCGCCGCAGGCCATGATGAGGGCCGCGCCGAAGAACATGGCGATGAAGGTGGCCACGAATCCGCCCTTGCGGAACCGCAGCGTGCGCAGAGCCAGGGACAACATCAGTACGTGCCTCCGGCCGCGTTCGGCACCTGCTGGCCGTAGGCCACGGGCGCTTCGTCGGCCCAGGCGCCCAGGCGAGTCATCCGCTCGGCGACCGCCTCGGCCGTCGGGTTGTAGATGTCGCCCACGAACCGGCCGTCGGCGAGGAACACCACCCGGTCCGCGTACGAGGCGGCCACGGGGTCGTGGGTGACCATCACGATGGTCTGCCCCAGCGACCGTACGGACTCCTGCATCAGCCGCAGCACCTCACGGGCGGTGCGGGTGTCCAGCGCACCGGTCGGCTCGTCGGCGAAGACCACCGCGGGCCTGGTGACCAGCGCGCGGGCGATCGCCACGCGCTGCTGTTGGCCGCCGGACAGTTCGGCGGGACGGCTTCCGGTACGATCGCCGAGCCCCACACGCTTGATCACCTTGGTCACTTGGGCCCGGTCGGGGCGCCGGCCGGCGAGCTTCAGCGGAAGCGTGACGTTCTGCAGCACCGAAAGGGCGGGCAGCAGATTGAAGGCCTGGAAAATGAAGCCGATGCGCTCGCGCCGCATCTTGGTCAGCGTCGTCTCGTCGTAGCCACTGAGATCTTCGCCGTCCAGCAGGACGGTGCCGGAAGTCGGCCGGTCCAGCCCCGCCGCGCAGTGCAGGAAGGTGCTCTTGCCCGAACCCGACGGGCCCATCACGGCGGTGAAGCTGCCGCGCTGGAAACTCAGGCTGACGCCGTCGAGCGCGGTCACGGCATTGGCGCCCTCGCCATAGACCTTGCGAACGGCGTCGAGCCGTACTGTGTCGTCGACTGCGGTGGTGTCCATTCAAAGCTCCCAGTGCCTGTCGCGAGGGGGACGCGATCACGACAACCACGCTACGGACGGGAAGAGCGACGACCGATGGGTCTGTGTCCACAAGGGGGGTAGAGGAAAGTCCACCCCTGACCTGGGCCCTTCCCCACTACTTCCGCCAGGGTTCACGCGCGATCCTTGAAACGCCGTGACACTGGGCACGGTCGCGTGAGACGGCCCGGTCACCGCCCGCACGTGTTGCATCATGGGTCCGTGGGGACCACGATCGCCCGGAGCAGGACCTGAACGCTTCCGGGCCACAGGAGGTTGAAGCAGTTGAACAAGGTTTGGGCCGCACGGTTACCGGCATCGTCCCGCGGCCTGGCGCATCGGCTGCACTGGTGCGCACGGGGCCTGGCGGTCGCCGTGCTCTCCCAGATCGGCAGCCTCGTCCTGTTCACCGCCATGGTCGTCACTCTCGCCTCACTGGTCGTCGGAGTGGGCTTCCTCGTCCTCCCGGTCGTCGTGATCGCGGTACGCGGTCTGGCCAACTTCCACCGGCGGACGGCCGAAGAATGGTCCGGCGTGCCCATCGAAACGCCTTACCGCCCCACCGACTCGAACGATCCCTACGACACCGCCGGGTCGGTCACGCACTGCCGCCAGTTGCTGTCCGACCCGGCCACCTGGCGGGACTTCCTGTGGACGCTGCTCGACACACCCGTCGGGCTGGTCCTGGGACTGCTGCCCGCCTCGTTCGTCGCCTACGGCCTCAACGGCATGTTCGTCACCCCCCTCCTCTGGGAGAGCATGGGACCGCACTGGGGCTTCGGAGCGATCTGGTTCATCACCGACCAGACCGAGGCCAACCTCGCCATCCCGCAGGGCATGCTGTTCGTGGCCCTCGGCCTGCTGATCTCACCATCACTGGCACGGTTGCACATCCGCTTCAACCGACTGCTGCTGTCCCCCACCCGCAACGCCAGGCTCACCCTGCGGGTGGAGCGGCTGACCGAGACGCGCTCGGAGACTGTGGAGTCCCAGGCGGCCGAACTCCGCAGGATCGAGAGGGACCTGCACGACGGCGCGCAGGCCCGACTGGTGTCCCTCGGCATGAGCCTGGGACTCGCCGACACCCTGCTGGAGAGCAACCCCGCCATGGTGCGCAAACTCCTGGCCGACGCCGTGGAATCCAGCAGCCAGGCACTGACCGAACTGCGGGACCTGGTACGCGGCATCCACCCGCCCGTACTCGCCGAGCGCGGCCTCGACGGCGCCGTAAGAGCGTTGGCGGTTAGCCTGGCCGTACCCGTCGAAGTACAGATCGACCTCCCCTCCCGGCCCCAGTTGCCGGTCGAGTCGGCCGTGTACTTCGTGATCGCCGAGGCACTCACCAACGTCGCCAAGCACAGCGGCGCGGGCCGCGCGAGCGTGCGCCTCTGGTACACCGACGGGAAACTCAGGGCCCAGGTCGGCGACGACGGACGCGGCGGAGCGGAAGCCGAGGGCGGTAGCGGCCTGCGCGGCCTGCAACGCCGGCTCGCGGCCTTCGACGGAGAACTCGGCATCAGCAGCCCGACCGGCGGACCGACCCTAGTGACGATGGAGCTTCCGTGCGCGTTGTGATCGCCGAGGACCTGGCCCTGCTGAGGGAGGGACTGGTACAACTGCTCACAGTCCACGACTTCGAAGTGGTGGAAGCGGTGGACAACGGCCCCGCCGTGCTGCGGGCCCTGCTCCAGCACCGGCCCGACGTGGCCATCGTCGACGTACGACTGCCACCGACCTTCACCGACGAAGGACTGCACGCCGCCGTGCAGGCCCGCACGCAAGTGCCGGGGCTGCCCATCCTGGTGCTCTCCCAGCACGTCGAGCAGATGTACGCGCGCGAGCTGCTGTCCGACCAGAACGGGGGCGTGGGCTATCTGCTCAAGGACCGTGTCTTCGACGTGCGCCGCTTCGTCGACATGGTCCGTCAGGTTGCCGCGGGCGGAACCGTCATGGATCCCAAAGTGGTCTCCGAGCTGCTGATCAAGCACGACACCGAGACCAGCCCGGTGCACGCCCTGACCGAGCGGGAACGCGAAGTGCTCGGGCTGATGGCCGAAGGACGGTCCAACGCGGCGGTCGCCGCCAAGATGTTCGTCTCCGAGAAAGCGGTCAGCAAACACACCAACAGCATCTTCACGAAGCTGGGCCTCGCCGCGTCGGGAGACGACAACCGGCGTGTATTGGCAGTGCTCGCCTACCTCAACGCGTAGGCGCAGAACCAGGCAGCGAAGCAGGAGCGGAACACGCCATGAGCAACGCAGACACAGCGGCGATACAGCCGACAAGGAGGGCCGGGCGGAGGCAGTGGACAGGACTCGCCGTCCTCATCCTCCCCGTCCTGCTGGTCTCCCTCGACATGCAAGTGCTGTCCTACGCACTGCCGTTCATCAGCGCCGAGCTGGGCCCGAGCAGCGCGCAACTCCTCTGGATCGTCAACATCTACCCGTTCGTCCTCGCCGGGCTGCTCCTGACGATGGGCTCGTTCGGCGACCGGATCGGCCGCAGACGGCTCCTGATGATCGGCGCGGTCGTCTTCGGACTGGCCTCGGTGGTGGCCTGCCTCGCGACAGGGCCGGCCATGCTCATCGTGACACGCGCCCTGATGGGGCTCGGCGGCGCCACCCTGATGCCGTCCACCCTGTCCCTCATCCGCAACATGTTCAGCGATGACGGACAGCGTCGCATCGCCATCGCCGTGTGGACCGGCGCGTTCGCCGCCGGCGCCATCCTCGGCCCGCTCCTGGGCGGCGTACTCCTCGAACACTTCTGGTGGGGATCGGTCTTCCTGGTCAACCTGCCCGTCATGGCGCTGCTGCTCATCCTCGCGCCGCCGCTGCTCCCGGAGTCCAAAGCCGAGAAGCCCGGCAGATTCGACCTGTTCAGCGCCGCGCTGTCACTGGCCGCGGTACTGCCCGCCGTCTACGGCATCCAGAAGATGGCCGAGGACGGAGTGAGCGCGGTACCCGTCGTCGTCTTCCTCGTGGGTCTCGGCATCGGCTGGTACTTCCTGAGGCGCCAGCGCGGCCTGGCCGAACCCTTGCTGGATGTACGGCTGTTCCGCGACCGGGCGTTCAGCGCGTCCGTCGTGACCAGCGTGCTCGCGATCTTCTCCCTCGTCGGGTCCGGCCTCTTCACCTCCCAGTACCTGCAAATGGTGCTCGGGTTCGGGCCGTTGCAGGCGGGGCTCTGGGCGCTGCCCGCCGCGGGTGCCGCCCTGGTCAGCTCAGCGACGGCCCCGCTGCTGGTGCGGTTCGTACGACCCGGGGTGGTCGTGACCGGCGGCCTGGTGGTCGCCGCCGCCGGGTACGGCGTGCTCTCCCAGCTCCACGCGAGCTCCGGTGTCGGAGTGCTCGCCCTCGGCACGGTGATCATGGCGGCCGGCATCACGCTGGTCATGACGACCACGTCCGACCTGGTCATCGCCACGGCGCCGGCCGACCGCGCCGGATCGGTCTCCGGACTGTCCCAGACCGCCACGGAGTTCGGTGGCGCCTTCGGCGTCGCCATCCTGGGCAGCATCGGGACCGCCGTGTACCGGCACGACGTGGCCCGGGAGGCTCCGGCCGGTCTGCCGCACGACGCGGTCGGTTCCGCGAAGGACACCCTGGGCGGCGCGGTGGAGACTGCGCAGCACCTGCCGTCCCGTGCCGGTGAGGAGCTGCTCGACGTCGCACGGGAGGCCTTCGCGCATGGGCTGCGCGTCGCCTCCTGGACCGCGGTCGGCCTGCTCCTCGCGATGGCTGTGACCTCACTGATCCTGCTGCGGAACACGCGGGCGGGGGCTCCCGAGACGGCGGCGGAGGTCCCCGGGGCGGCGGGGGTTCCCGAGACGGGGGAGGTTCCCGAAGCGAGGGTGGGAGAGGACGGTGCACGTGAACGTGGTGTGTCTTCGAGGGTGCCCGGCCGCGGCTGAACAACAGTGAGGGCCGTCCCCCAGCCGGCGACTGGGGGACGGCCCTCACCATGTGCCTGCCGCGTGGTCAGTCGGCCTCCAGCTCACTGTCGAGCATGTCGAACAGCTCATCGGCGGAGACCGACTCCAATGCCGCCCGGTCGTCGGCGAGCGTCTGCCGGCCCTCCGGCTCGGAGACCTCGCCCCACTGCGCCGTCAGTGCCCGCAGCCGCGCCGCGACCCTGGCGTGCTCGGCCTCGTCCGGTGCGGCGCCGCTCATGGCGGCTTCCAGGCCGGCGAGTTCCGCCTCCAGCGACGGACCCTGAGCGGCACCGTCGTCGACCAGTTCGGCTCGCAAATGCCGGGCCGCGGCCAGCGGAGTCGGGTGGTCGTAGATCAGCGTGGACGGCAGCCGGAGCCCACTGGCACTGCCGAGCCGGTTGCGCAGCTCCAGAGCCGTCAGGGAGTCGAAGCCCAGCTCCACGAACCCGCGCAGCGGATCAACTGCCTGGCCCCGTGCGTGACCGAGCACCTCGGCCGTGTGACTGCGCACCAGGTGCAGCAGCGTCCGCTCCTGCTCCTCGGCCGACAGCGACTCCAACTGGCCCGCCAGTAGGGCGCCTTGTGACTCGGCCGCCGCTCCACCGCCGTTGTCCACGGCCCGGCGGGACGGGGCCCGTACCAGTGCGCGCAGCATCGCCGGTACGCCGTCGGTGCTGCTGCCGGTACGGGCGCGAGCGATGTCCAGAGCCATCGGCAGCAGTACCGGCCGCCCGGACGTGCCCCGAGCGAGCGCGGCGTCGAACTGCGCCAGGCCCTCGTCCGCCGCGAGCGCCCGCATGCCGGAGCGCGCCATCCGGCGCAGATCGGCGTCGGCGAGCTGGTCGCCCATCCCCGTCTCCGCGTTCCACAGACCCCAGGCCAGCGAGAGCCCGGTGAGCCCCTGCGCCCGCCGGTGCTGGACCAGCGCGTCCAGGAAGGCGTTCGCGGCCGCGTAGTTGGCCTGCCCGGCCGCGCCGAGCGTGCCCGCCGCGGAGGAGAAGAGCACGAACGCCGCCAGCTCCGCGTCCGCCGTCAGCCGGTGAAGATTGAGCGCCGCGTCCACCTTTGGGCGCAGTACCGTCTCGAACCGCTCGGGTGTCAACGAGGCCAGCGTCGCGTCGTCCAGTACACCGGCGGCATGCACGACGCCGGTCAGCGGACGTTCGGCCGGAATGCGCGCGAGGGCCGCGGACAGTTCGTCCTCGTCCGCCGCGTCACAGGCCACGATGTCGACGCTCGCGCCGAGGTCGGCCAGTTGGGCGGCGAGCTTGTCGGCCCCCGCGACCGCCGGACCGCGGCGGCTGAGCAGCAACAGGTGGCGTACGCCGTGTGCCGTCACGAGATGACGGGCGAAGGCACTGCCCAGGCCGCCCGTGCCTCCGGTGACCAATACGGTTCCGTCGGTGTCGAGTTGGCTGCTCGCGCGGTCGGTACGTTCCGCACTGGTGGCGACCCGTACGAGCCGGGGGACGAGCGCGGCAGCGCCACGCAGGGCGACCTCCGGCTCCCCGATCGACACGGCTGCCGACAGCGCCTTCCGTGACTCCGGCGTACCGTCCACATCCACCAGCGCCACCCGGCCCGGGTGCTCCTCGCGCACCGCGCGCACCAGGCCCCAGACCGCCGAGCCTGCCAGGTCGAGCACGTCCTCGGCCTCCTCGCCGGGACGGGACGCGGCGACGGCCCGCCGGGTGACGACGACGATCCGGGACGAGGCGAACCGTTCGCCCGTAAGCCACCGCTGGAGCAGAATCAGCGCCCGGCCGGTGGCGGTGCGCACCGCTGCGGACGACGCGGTGCCGGTATCGGGCTCGTCGTCGCAGTGGACCAGTACGTCGGCCGGTATTTCGGCCGGCAGGAGCGCCTCGGCACCGGCCAGCCACTCGGCCGCTCCGGGGTACGCGCCGGCCGGACGGATCGTGAGGACATCCGCACTCCCGACGGCCGGTGCGGGCAGCGGAGCCGGCAGCCAGTCCACGCCGTACAGCGGCTGATGGCCACCGTGCGGGCCGCTGCTGGAGATGAGCAGCTGTTCCGTGCTGAGGGCGCGCAGCACAAGGGACTGTACGGAAGCGACCGGCTCGCCCTGCGGGTCGGCTGCGACGACGGACAGCGTGTTGGCGGCGGTACGGGTGATCCGCACCCGCAGCCGCGTCGCGCCGGACGCGTGGAGAGTGACGCCCTGCCAGGCGAAGGGGAGCAGCATGCCCGACTGCTCGGTTTCGTCGTCGTGGGCATCGGCGTGGGCGTTGCCCAGGTCGGCGGCGTGGAGTGCGGCGTCGAGGAGGGCGGGGTGCAGCCCGAACGCGCCCACATCGCCGTGGGCCTCTTCGGGGAGGGCGACTTCGGCGTAGACGGCGTTGTCGTGGTGCCAGGCGGCTTTGAGGCCCTGGAAGACGGGGCCGTAGTGGTAGCCCTGGGCGGCGAGGTCTTCGTAGGTGTGGTGCAGGGGGATGGGCTGGGCGCCGACGGGCGGCCAGATGGTGAGGGCGGAGTCGGCGTCGGGCGTGGGGGACTGGGCGGTGAGCGTGCCTTCCGCGTGCTGGGTCCAGGTCGCGTCCGCGGACTGGGGGCGTGAGTGGATGGTGAGGGTGCGGCGGGCGGACGTGTCAGGGGGCCCGACTGTGATCTGGAGCTGGAGGGCCTGCTCCGGGGCGAGAACGAACGGTGCCTGGAGGGTGAGCTCTTCGAGGTGGGGGGTGCCGGTGTGGTCACCGGCGTGGATGGCCAGCTCGACGAGAGCGGTGCCGGGCAGGAGCACGGTGCCCATGATGCTGTGGTCGGCCAGCCAGGGGTGGGTGCGGGTACTGATGCGCCCGGTGAGGATGGATTCGTCGGTGCCGGCGCGGTGGAGTACGGCGCCGAGCAGGGGGTGACGGGCGGAGGCCTGGCCGAGGGTGGTGACGTCGCCGGTGTCGGGGGTGGACTCCAGCCAGTAGTGCTGGTGTTGGAAGGGGTAGGTGGGGAGGTCGACGGGGCGGGCGGGGCGGCCGGTGTGCAGGGCGGGCCAGTTGACGGTGTGGCCGGTGGTCCAGAGGCGGGCCAGGGCGGTGAGGGTTTCGGCCTCCTCGGGGCGGTTGCGGCGCAGGAGGGGGATGAATGTGGCTGTGGTGTCGTCGGGGAGGGTGTCGGGGGCCATGGCGGTGAGGACCGCGTCGGGGCCGATTTCGAGGTAGGTGGTGATGCCTTCGGTGGCCAGGGCGCGTATGGCGTCGTTGAAGCGGACGGCTTCGCGGACGTGGGTCACCCAGTAGTCGGGTGAGGTGAGTTCCCCTGCCGTGGCGGTGCGTCCGGTGACGTTCGAGACGACCGGGATACGGGGCTCGTTGTGGGCGAGGCCCGACACCACCGTGCGGAACTCGTCCAGCATCGGGTCCATCAGCGGGGAGTGGAAGGCGTGTGAGACCTTCAGGTACGAGGTCTTGCCGCCCTGCGCCCGTACTGCCTCCACG
>NZ_JBVJWD010000041.1:0-71919 GCF_055602785.1 Streptomyces sp. NPDC037301 | reverse complement strand
CGAACTCGTGCCCGTCAGCATGACGGCCTGCTGAACCGCCCACCAGCCGAACGCTCAGGCCAGCACGCCCCGAACGCATTCGCTCACAACCTCGTAACTTTCGGCTCCCTCGGCCGGACGGACCGCGACCGCGTCGACCTCGAAGAGCATCCCGGGCAGCGCGAGCGAGGCGACCCCGCTGAGCGTCTGGGCGGGCAGCCGGTCGGCCCAGGCGCCGTGCAGCGCCTTGCCGAGGGTCTCCAGCTTCTCCAGGTCATGGTCGACGATGTACGTGCCGAGCCGTACGACATGCTCGAAGCCGAGACCGACACCGGCGAGCGCGATGCGCAGGTTACCGAAGGACCGCTCGACCTGTGCGGCAAAGTCGCCGGGCACGACCTGGCCGGTGTCGTCGGAGGCGTACTGCCCACCGATGAAGACCAGCTCGCCGGGTGCGGAAGCGGCATGGCTGTAACCGAACGGGGTGGGGTCGTGCAGCCCGGCAGGGTTGGTGATGGTGCGGTTGTCGCTCATGTGCGGTGGTTCCTTCAAGTGTGGTGTTTCCACCCGATGAAGCTCCCCCAGCGGAGTGGACACTCGATCTCTGCGCTGCGAGGGCGTTGTCGCGACTCTACTTGAGGCGCTTCGTGCGGGTTTCGGCAGCCGGGCGTGAAGTGCAGCCGTCGGCGGTTGCAGGCCACTGCGATGAAGCGGGAGGCGACGGCCCGTGCCGATTCCCGGCTGGGCCAGGATGGTGCCGATCTCTTGGGTTGATCACGACACCCTTCTGAAGACCCCACCAATGTGACTGGGCGAGCTAGGTGACACCAAGGTGGGTCGGTGAGCTGGCACCGAGCGTGGACTTGAGCGCGGTACCTGTCACCGTTTGGGCATTCCAGTTGTCACCACCTGGGGTTTTTCGCTCTAGTTGTCACCAACTTCGCTGGACCGGGGCTGCGACGGTGATCTCCGTGATGCGGCTTCTGGGGGCGGGCTCCTTTTTGGGGCGCGGAGGAGATACGCGCGAAAGGGGACACTCCGTGACGCTGCGCTAAGACCTGTTGCAGTGTGCTATGGGCAATGTGGCTGACCGTAGTTGGCCTGTGGAGGGAGATACGCCGGTAACTGACTCGCCGGAAGCAACTTTCGCGCCGAAACCCACGTCTGCCAGTGGGAACGGGACCGAACCCCACCGACCCATACATGAACGGAGCTTTCGGTGCTCATAGGACTGCTCACCGCCGTGGCAGCATCGATCTGTTACGGCACGGGCTCCGTCCTTCAGGCCGTCGGATCACAGAAGTCAGCCCGCCGGGAGGCCGCCGCGGGCAGCGTGACCCAGCACGGTGGCCCGAGCCTGTCGTCCACTGCGAAGGCGGCGATGACCTGGGAGTTCATCGTCGGGACCATCCTGGACTTCGTCGGCTTCGGGCTCGGCGCACTGGCGGCGCGCCTCCTGCCGCTGTTCCTGTCGCAGACCGTGATCAGCGCCAACTTGGTGATCACGGCGGTGCTGAGCATCAAGCTCCTCGGCATCCGGCTCAACCGCGCCGAGTGGACCTCGATTGCTGTGGTCTGCTCCGCGCTGGTGCTTCTGGCGACGGCGGCAGGCCCGGAAGGCAGCGGCGACACCCCGATCTCCACGCACTGGTGGCTGCTGGGGATCTCGCTGCTCCTGATCGTGGGCGGCACCGTGGTCGTACGCCTACTGGGGGCGCGCGCCGCGATCCTGGCCGGCCTGCTGTCCGGACTGGGCTTCGGCGCCCTCGGTGTCGGGGTCCGTGTACTGAACGGCATCGACCCTTTCGACCCGGGAGCGCTGCTCTGCGACCCGGCGCTCTACGCGATCCTGGTGGCAGGCATCGGCGGCATGTACCTGCACACGGTCGCCCTGCAGATCGGCTCGGTCAACGGCGCCACCGCCGCGCTGGTCGTCGGCGAGACCGTCCTGCCGGGCATCATCGGCGTGCTGTGGCTCGGCGATGCCTCCCGTCCCGGCTTCGCCTGGGCGGCGATCACCGGGTTCGTGCTCGCCGTATCGGGCGCGGTGGCAGTAGCCTGGTTCGGGTCCCCGAAAGGGCACGGCAGCGGCCCTGCGGCGGCGCCCGTGACACCCTCCAAGGACGCCCGGACGTCCGCGGGGGTCTGACCCGGCACCAGACGCGCCGAATTTCCAACGCTTGGCTGCCGTACGGGAGCCATCGTTTGCGACACAACTCCCCCACACACAAGCCTGGTTGAGATCCGACATCCTCTGGCCAAGAGAGCGGTTCAACGTGTGGAGTCTGGTGGCCAAACCGGCGACTCGCCCGCGCATCGCCTCTTCCGTCCGGCATCGTTGCTACCGATATCGGGCTTCCAGATGCTCAGTGACAGGTGTCGCGCCCAAGTGGCAACTATCTCGCCCAGTCACACCCAACATGAGCAGGCGCATGCGAGAGCGGCTTTGTCAGTCCTGCTTGATAGAACTGCATGCACAGCTGGCGAGATGAGGGGGACTCGGCGATGCCCAACGACTTTGCAGGCGAAGCAGCTCCGGTTGCTGGGCTCTACGAGACGCTGATCACCCATCGTCTCGAAGAGCGTATGAAGCAACTCGACTCCACGGGCTGGCGCTCCATCGATGAAATAGTCGGCGCTGAATCTGCACCTCACGTGCTGTCACGCCACATCGGGAGCGTCGTGCGGCGGGTCCTGCAGGGCCTCTCACCAGCGGAGCAGGTAGTCGCCGCCAACCACATCCTGGATTCGCTCAACACCATCGAAGGTGCGACCGAGTGGGTCGATCTCGTCATCGAGGGCCCCCGGCAATTGCTCGCAGTCGCGGAGCAAGAGGCTCCTGGCGTCTACGCCATTCGCCCAGCAACACCCCTCTCCGAGACGGCGCTGATCACCAACTCGCCTGATGATCCGAGCCTGGGCTTTGAACTGCGCGCCGAGTTGGCCACGGCGGACCGTGTTGATCTCCTCTGCGCCTTTGTGAAGTGGCACGGACTACGAGTCCTTGAGCAGTCGCTCTCCTCCGCACGCGATCGCGGTGTACCCATCCGCGTGTTGACCACGACCTACATCGGAGCAACGGAGCGTCGCGCGCTGGATCGTCTGGTCCGCGAGTTCGGTGCTGAGGTGAAGGTCAACTACGAGCTCCGCTCAACACGCCTTCATGCCAAGGCCTGGCTCTTCCGTCGCGAGAGCGGCTTCGACACGGCGTACGTCGGCAGCTCGAACCTGTCCAAGGCCGCGCTTCTAGACGGGCTCGAATGGAACGTTCGGCTGTCGTCGGTCGCCACACCATCCGTCCTCCGCAAGTTTGAAGCAACATTTGACGCGTACTGGAGTGAGCGCTCCTTCGAGCCGTACGACCCCGACAGCGACGCGCAGCGACTGGACGATGCGCTGTCTCACGCTGGCGGAACCAGCCAAACCAGCGGCACCACCATCACGCTCTCCGGACTTGAAGTCCGCCCCTATCCGCACCAGCGCGACATGCTGGAACGTCTCGAAGTGGAGCGCACCGTCCACGGTCGGCACCGCAACCTCCTCGTTGCGGCGACCGGCACCGGCAAGACCGTGATGGCAGCTCTTGACTTCAAGCGCCTGCGGCGGACGCTGGGCCATGCCCCGCGGCTGCTCTTCGTCGCCCATCGCAAGGAGATACTGGAACAGTCTCTGCGCGTCTATCAGAACGTGCTGACTGACGCAAACTTCGGGGAGCTCTTCGTCGGTGGGGAGATCCCTGACAACTGGACGCATGTGTTCGCCAGCGTCCAGTCGCTCAACTCACGGGTGCTGGACCGCTTTACTCTGGACCACTTTGACGTCATCGTGATCGACGAGTTCCATCACGGCACGTCCCCCACGTACCGCCGGATTGTGGAACACTTCGAGCCAAAGGAACTGCTGGGACTCACCGCTACCCCAGAACGCATGGATGGACTGAACATCCAGGACGAGTTCTTTGAGGGCCGGATCGCCGCAGAAATGCGTCTCTGGGAAGCCCTGGAGAACGACCTGCTCAGCCCGTTCCACTACTTCGGCGTCACCGACAACACCGACATGAGCGCCATCACCTGGAAGCGCGGGTCATACGACGCGACGGCCCTCAGCAACCTCTTCACTGGCAATGACGCACGAGCCAGGCTCGTCGTGCAGGCCGTGAGGGACAAGGTTGCCGACCCGGGCTCGATGCGTGCGTTGGGCTTCTGTGTGTCAGTTGCGCACGCAGTCTTCATGGCCGACTTCTTCCGTCGAGCCGGCCTCAACGCGATCGCACTGTCCGGCGAGACCTCGCGCCATGAGCGCAAGGAAGCCCTGGATCAGCTCAAAGCAGGGACGCTCCAAGTCATCTTCTCTGTCGACCTGTTCAACGAGGGACTCGACATCCCTGACGTCGACACTCTGCTCCTCTTGCGCCCTACTTCCAGCGCCACGGTGTTTCTCCAGCAGCTGGGACGAGGCTTGCGTCGGACCGAAGACAAGGCTGTCCTCACTGTCCTGGACTTCATCGGTCAGCACCGCAAGGAGTTCCGCTTCGAGGAACAGTTCCGCGCACTGACCAACCTCACTCGCAATCGCCTGCTCGCCAACATCGAACACGACTTTCCGCAGCTGCCATCTGGCTGCCAGATCATCCTTGAGTCGAAGGCCAAGGAGCTGATCATTAACAACATCCGCAGCCAGATCAGCGTCAACGTCACTCAACTTGCTCGCGAGGTCGCCACGTACGCCGAACCTCTGCTCGCCGACTACCTCAAGGAGAGCGGTCGACAGCTCAAGGAGCTCTACCGAGGCAATGGGAACTCATGGACGGGTCTACTCCGCCGAGCCAAACTCCTCCCTGAGACCGGGCCGGAGGGTGAAGCATCGCTGCTGAAGCGCGTATCGGCGTTCCTTCACGTCGATGACCCACTCCGGGTCGCCGCGTACAGCAAGCTCCTCGCTGACGACGCCCCCACATACGATGACCTCAGCGAGCAGGAACAGGCGTACGCACGCATGTTCTTCTTCTCTCTGTGGCCGTTGGGCGGCGACTTCAACAGCTACCAGGCAGGCTTCAACACCCTTCGCCCTCAACGCGCCTTCCGCGACGAGCTCCGCCAGGTCCTCACCCACGTCCTAGACCAGGCCGACCACGTACCCGTCCCGCTGCTCGGCGGGCATGCAAGCCTGCCGCTGACAGTGCACTCCTCGTACAGCCGTGAAGAGATCCTCCCCGCCCTGGGGCAGTCCCACGTGGGCGGCTTCATGCCGGGACACTTCCGCGAAGGTGTGAAGTGGTGCGAAAACATCCAGACTGACGCGCTACTCATCACCCTCGAAAAGGACGAGAAGGACTTCTCACCAGAGACCCGCTACAAGGACTACGCCTTGAACGAGTCCCTGTTCCACTGGGAATCACAGAACCAGACCTCCGAGGCATCCCCCACCGGCATCCGCTACCAGACCCACAAGGAGAAGGACACCCACGTCCTACTCTTCGTCCGCCGCTACAAGAAGACGGACATCGGCGGGCCCCAGCCGTGGATGCTTCTTGGCCCCGCCGAGTACGTCGAACACAAGGGCAGCAAGCCCATGGGGGTCGTCTGGAAGCTCCGCCATGAGATCCCGGCAGATGTGTGGACCTACTCTGCGATTGCCGCGAGTTGACCACTCCAGTGGATATTTGCCGGCCAGACAGAATCAACCTGACAGGTATTCCAGCACCGCAGCCGTAGCCACATTCATCATTTGGCGCGCCCTGACGGGGCCAACCCACTTGGCCTGCTGAAAATCGCTCTCAGACGCCGCAAGAATCTTGCGCACGGTGTCGAAATTCAGCGACTTCAGGCGATCCCGCGCAAACACGGTCAAGTCCAGATCATCTACGGATCGCTCGAGTTGTGAGTTGATGAGTTCCTTTCGCCCCTCATCCATCTCATCAACATCGAGTCGCGCAATCCCATCATAGAGCTCATGGTTGGCGCCAAACTCAACCATTCTCTTAATGGAAATTGGCGACCTTCGCAGCCACGTGGAAGTCGCAATCGGATCGTCACTCGAAACGATCCTTGTACCTATGTTCAACATGTATCGCGTTCCGGTTAGACCACGGGTCGCCACAAGGCCACTACCAGCCTCGTGCAAAATCCCGCTGTAGCAGAGAAGTCGCAATGCCTCTTTCACTGCCGCCGGGGCATCACGATGAATCCATATGAATATGCGACGATCCCCTTCGTCGTCATCACTTCCGCGTTGTTTCCTCCCCAGCATTGGAATTACATCCGATTCTATAAACTGCCTACCCCAATCAATCACCTCTCGATGGCCTATATACCTGTCACCAAGTGAAGAGTGTTCAGCCCAAATCGTCTCCCGATAGTACTCTCGAATCACGCGTCGAATATTGGTCGTATTTAGCGGCGAGGCCGCCGAGACCGTTTTAAGAAGGATTCTGGGATTCCCGCTGGCGGCAGAGGCAAGTGCATCAAACGCTTCACCATACCGCCCCACTTGCGACGCGAGAGACGGGTCCTGCCTAGTGACAATATCGCGCATTGAGTTTAGATAATTTGCATCGAGAACGTCTCGATGAACATTAATTAGCTCTGCGTCATGACTCAGCTGGAAAGAATCACCAAAGTAGGTCACCCCAGGATACACGGCAGCCTTGACAGAAAGGTAAGGACTTCGCAAGTCCCGCATGAGAGTGAAAAACTGCCTCTGCTGCTCAGGGATAAATACGTGAGCAGCTTCATCCACGAGCAAAACTACGCGACGCACTCCTGCGGAATCGCAGAGGTCCTCCACCGCATCCCTGATCAGTTCGGGATCCACCTGGGAATCAATCTCCACCGGGGCATCAGAATTCTTCCAAGCTTCCTCCAATCTTTCCGCTAGCTCCAGGAGGCGAATTTCAACGGTCTCATCGTTCCCATCTCGAGACAACGTGGAGAAGATTGAGCTCTGCTGACTTATCAACTGCTTCTTACGCGACTCACGAATAATCCTGCCGCAAATCCTAGCGAGCATCCAATGTTTGAAGCGATCAGGATCGGACGTCTGCAATAGACCGGCCTTGTTGAACGTCACGTACACCGCGAGAACTCGCCCGCCAGCGAAGCTCTCATCTAGTTCCTTCTGCGCAACCTTCAGCAGAAAAGACTTTCCGACACCGCGAGCCCCCTGCAGAACGACCGTCTTCTTGCTCTTAAGTGCATCGATGGTCTGTCGATCGAAAGGGGTCTCTACGAAGAAATTACCGACCTCTTCAAGAGTCAGATCCTCTGTCCGGAAGTTCAGTTCGCTCGAACTCATGAGTGTCCCTCCACAGGAAGACCGAGAAGCCGCCTCACGGAAACGAGGTGCGAGAAATTATCCTCCAGCGAGCTCTCGACATCCTCTTTCTGATTAACCGTGAAATCCTTATAATATCTCACCATGAAGCAGTGGAGAATCACAAGAAGTGTTGTCTTAGCGGTCTTGAGCCACTCCCTCAAAACTAGATCCTCGTACGTAATGCGATCCGGAAGGAGTTGTGACGTCAAAACATGTCCGTGAATGTATTCAGAGCACCTTCGGTATACAGATTTCAAATCCTTATGCATCGCCTCTCGCTCAAGGATTGCTTCGCGGCAAAATTCACCCACATAGGATTTAGAGTAAATGCCATCTTCGGGCGAACTGATAGACGACCAACTTATATCAAGCTTCCCACTTACCCACTGTCTGCGCTTAAGCTCAAGAGAGCTCAGATAAACTGATCCAACAGTTACCTCGATGAAAGACCTCAAGCTTGAGAACGCTTGGCGATAAAGGCCGCTCATCGCACCGTAGAGCGCCAACCCCAGATCCTGGTGAGCGGATTTTAGCTGCTGAGATTCGGGCTGGAGATGTAAGACATCAAGCCACTTACTTACGTCTGCCTCGAGAGCGAGAATCTCCTTCACCTCGTCACCAAGATGACCTGAAGCCTCTCCTATATGCCGCGCACAAGCCGCATTTAGCTTCAGCATCAAGCTTTCAACAGTGAGCTCATTTCTGACAACAGGAGCTACCCCGGACAAAGGATCACTCATTCCACTCCTCAAACCGTGTTTGATGTGGGACTAGCAGATAGAAGAACGTCTTCCAATATGAAGCCGAAGCTGAAAACAGGCGACACCCCCTTCCCACCTGACCGGAAAGTCAGCTTTCCTCGTCGGGAAACTCCAGGTATTGCGAGCGGTCAGCCCACCTGGATCGGTGTTGTTGCAGGCAGGCCCGGTCAATCCGATGGCCATCATGCTTTACGTGGAGGTCGCGGATCACCTGGCCAGTGAGAGCATCAACTACCTTGAGGTCATCAGTGATGAGCCGGGCCCCATTATCGAAGAGGACATGACAATTGGGGCACAAACACAGGATGTTGCTCTGAATGTCACGGCCCCCGTGAGGTTTCCCGAGTGCATGTATGTGAGCACCCTCGCTATACCGGGATCCGTTGACATCCACTATGACTGGATTGCAGCACATCTGGCAGGTGTTGTTGTAGAGCGCCTTTATGGCGCGGGCGGCAGCAGTATTGCGCACACGCCGCTGAGTGTTGATGTATCGAGCGGCAGCCTTTTCAACTGCCGTCATCCGCTCATCAGGAGCTATTACACCCTCATCGACCGGACCCTGGTGCACCGGAGTCGAGTCCTTCACCAACCGGAACTGCCACATGAGGTGACCGCGTTCCGTACGTACGCTCCAGTAGTCCTCCACGAGGTAGAGCCCCCTGTATCGGTAGCCCTTGGTCGCCTTGCCTCGCTTGATCCCGAGACCTCTCACGAACCGAATGGGCAGGCCCTCTCGATAGTTGAGTACCATGCCCTCATTGACCTTCGTCAATGACTGATCAGCAGTGATGTGGCCGTCCTCGTCCGGCGCCCCACCCTGCGCCGTGTAGATCACCGTGTCGCCCAGGTCTTGGTCACCGGCATAGCCGCCGCTCGCGACTATCGAATCGACGCCTTCGTGTGCAGTACCCGAGATGCCTTGCCCTCTGAATCGGTGCACATCAGCCGCATACAGCGCATCGTGCCCTTTGAACCATGTCCCCTCCTGCACTCCTGGCGGGGGACCAAAGTAGATGGACTTCGACGACTTAGGCGGCATGCGAACATGCTGCCGATTGGCGGCATGCGATCACTATCGGCGGCTCGATCATGGCTGGTTTAGATCGACAAGTGCCTGAAAACGACCGTCGCTTCGGCGGCCACGAGGTAGCCCTCCCTAGGTCTAGCCCAAGTGGACGACCGTGATCAAGGCGGTGCGGTGAGCCTGGCGTTATCTCGCCCCCATCGACTTGGAGCTCCGTCCGCAGAGCGTCGTGGACACGCTCGACCGTGATGCCGGGCTGCGTGAGCTCGGCTGAGTGGGTGTCAGTGGGATCCGGCCCAAACGTTGCCGCTTCTGTTTATGAGGTGGCCTGCCAGCGAGTAGCAGGCATCGTCAAGAACTGCGGATCAAGTTAGTTGGTCTGGTCCCAGTGCCGTAGCTGACGGCTCGCCGCGCTTCGGACACGGCGGGTTCGTCCGCGTTCGGCCAGCAGCCTGACGGCCTTGGATGAGGTCGCGGTCTGCGTGGTTGCGGCCATGCGCTGGAACCAGTCGCATGCGTTGGTGAGCTCCTCGGCGACCCACGGCCTGCCCAGGGAGAAGGTTCTGACTAGGGTCCACTCGCGCAGGCGGCGGTTGAGGAAGACGCGATCCGCGATCACCTCGGTCACGGTCTGGACCCAGGCCGTGAACCGGGGTTCGGTCAGCAGATCCGCGGCCCGGCGGTCCAGAGGGCGGCCCACCGCGCGGTCCGCCATCGTCGCGTCCTGGTCGCGCAGGACGGCGGCCACCAGGTCGGCCTCGTCGGCCTCGGCGACAGTCTCCAGAGCCTGCAGGCAGCAGGCGAAGTACCGGTGCTCGACGGGCTGCTCGTCTATGTGGGGGCCGGTCATGCCGCGCTCTCTTCCGGCCGCTCAACGAACTGGCCGCGGCCCAAGCAGGCCCCGGCCCGGACAAGGGAAACCAGATGGGGCGCGTTGACCGCGCGCCAGCGGGCCTGCGTGGATTCGATCAGGTTGAACACCATGCTCAGCGCGGCGACCCGGCTGCCAGAGCCCTGTTGCGATCGCTATGCGGGTCGCCCAGATGCGCCACAATTCTCGTGAGTTCCTCTGCCAAGGCAAGCGCTAAGCCGCTTCACCTACTTCGCTCTCGAAGTGCGACTGCGCGCGATCCAGTGCCTCGTCAGGATCGTGGCCGTGCGCACGTAGCCAATGAAGGAGGTCGGCGATGAGGCCGATCGCCAGCTCCCTTCCCACGGTCGGACTCAGGCGTCCGCGATCTGAATACGCCGAGGTCGCACCCAGCCGGCATAGACCCAACAACGCTTCAGCCTTGGCGACTTGAGGACCATCGACGTGATCGTTTGATGAACGTAGGCCGGTGGCCTGCTCGCACCAGGTGACCTTGGAGTCACCGCGCAGGATGACGCCCCAGCGATCTGCGATGCCGTCCACAAGGGCCATGCCCCGCCCCGTCTCGCTCTCCCCCACTGCCGTGATGAGCGTAGGAAGTGCTTGCAGATCGGGATCGCTTACCTCGATGCGAAGACGATCTCCGTTCATCGATACGGCGAGACACGACGGGGTGCCGGGGCCTACATGCCTGACCACATTTGAGACTAGCTCCGTGACGCAGACCTGCGCCGCGTAGACGACTCCGGGCAAGCCCCAGAGCTCCAGGTGTAACCGCATCACTCGCCGCAGGCCGGCGAGCTCCTCTGCTTCTGCCAGAAACGCCAGATCCCAAGCCTTTCTGTCCACGCCGAAACGACACTCATCCAAGCCGACCACTCCTCCACGACTGGACGGCCACCGTGTGTGCCCGCCGTGTCTCATACGGTGACAGTGGAACTCTCGAAATGGAACTCTCACGTAGGAGGAATGGGAGCACATGAACTGACGCGCGCCCCCCGGAGTGCGCTGTCTTGCTCGATGTACCCCGCACGATGCACGCTCTTGGGATCAACATGAAGGACCACAGCCATGCCAGTCGGACCAACCACCCGCAGACGTCAACTCGGTGCAGATCTGCGCCGTTTCCGCGAGCGCAAGGGCCTCACGTTGGAGGAGGCCGGGGCTCGGGTCGGCATCTCCAAGGCGACCTTGAGCCGCTACGAGACGAAGGAGGGCACGGTCAAGTGGCCTGCAGTCGACGCCCTCTGCCGTGAGTACGGAGCCTCAGATCAGGAACGCGCGTCGCTGGTCGAGCTGGCCAAGGGTGCACGGATCCAGGGATGGTGGCGGTCCCTCGCGGATCCAATCCCTGAGTCGATGAATCTCATGCTGACTCTTGAAGACGAAGTGGTCAGTGAGGACCATTACGCCTGCATGTACGTGCCTGGCCTGCTCCAGACGCGCGCGTACGCAGAAGCGGTTCATCGCGCCTCAGAGATGCGGTGTACGGACCAGGAAATCCACCACATGGTGGACATCCGTATGAAGCGGCAGGAGCTCCTCGCTCGAGCCGAGCCTCCGCACATCTGGGCAGTGATTGACGAAGCGGTCATTCGGCGCATCGTGGGTGGCCGCGCCGTCATGCGCGAGCAGTTGAAGCATCTCTGCGCGCAGGCCTCCCAGCCCCACGTTACGGTTCAAATACTGCCGTTCGAAGCGGGCGCTCACGCCGCAGCGGTGGGCAGTTTCGTCGTCCTCGGCGGCCCCGCGCCCGAACTTGACGTCGTGTACGTGGACATCATCGGCGGCGGGCTCTTCATGGAGAAGCCGCAGGAACTCGCGCGCTATAAATTGGCGTTCGAGTACCTGCGTGCGCAGGCGTTGGATATCGACCTGTCTGCCGCGCTCCTGAATCAGGTCTGTGGGGAGCTTTGATGGATCACGAACGCGTGCACTGGTTCAAGTCGTCGTACAGCGGTGGTAGCGGCACCGAGTGCGTCGAGGTCGCGGATCTACACTCGGCTGTCGGCGTGCGGGACTCCAAGCGGCCTGGCGGGCCCCACATAGCCGTACGCCACAGCGCGTGGTCAGGATTCGTCGTATTCCTGCGCGCCCAGTAGGTCAGGGTCCCTCCGCATGCCCCGGTGTGCGTAGCCCACCACCCCGCAATCCGTGTCCCGCCCCTCGTACGAAGATGAGCATCGTCCGCCCGTGAGTGGCGGCGGCAGAGGGTGCGGGATGGACATGTGTGGTCGTCGTGGGGTCTTGGCAGGGATGGCCTCGGTGGTGTTTGCCCTCTCGGTGTCCGGGTGTGGGCCGGGGCAGTACGCGGGGGTGCCGGCCGTTACCGGGGTCTCGTCGGCGGAGATCGTCGGGACCTGGCGGTGTATCGATGGCACCGCGGTCACCATGCGGAAAGACGGAACCGCCGTCGTGAAGCTTCTCGACGGGCAGGAATTCGACTTCGACGATCAGTGGCGGATGTCCGGCACCGGAACATGGGAACTGACCGACCGGGACATCGGTTGGGGTGATGGCCAACACGTGTCCCTCAGCGTCACTCGGCGCACCTCGTCGGCGTGGCGTGAAGTCAAGGGTGCAGAGGAGGGGGCGGTGGGCTCCACCGACCTCAGGGAGCCCGCCCCGGACGCGTACACCTGGACCCTGGAACTGGAGCGCGGCGACAAGGGGCTGGCGCGATCAGCACCTGGTTGCGCTCGCGTCAACTCGTCAAGACAGTTCGCGGGCCAGTCGTCTGAGCGCAACGATCTGACTGCCCGCGAAACCAGCGACATCTGTCGCGACCGCCACAAGAGTGAGCAGTACAAGCGCACTCGCTGCAGCCACAGACACCGCAGCAAGCACGCATGCCGCAAGTACATTCGCCACAAGTACGAGACGCAGGCTCCCAGCCGAAGGACGAAGACTGAGCCGCCACACGACGCCGGCCCACAGCACGACAGCTCCCCCGATGCCGACGACGACGAGTGCCGACAGCCTCACCGTAGTCGCGGTCAAGGGCGCAGTCGAAGCGATCACCAGCCCGACGAGCAGGCAATAGAACGCATCAGCGCGGAGACTCAACTGGCCGAGCCGACTCCCAGACATGCACAGAGGTTAACTCCTGCCCGACATAGCCGTACAGGCCGAGATCTTTGTCTGCGAGCACGTCGTCCAAGGCACAGGTGGCTGACCCCAGTGTGGTGGGGCGTTTCCCCTTGAGCGTGGACACCGGGTGACAGGAGTCCGACTCCCGCATCAAACTCGGTCGGCAGGCCGCCACCGAAGATGACATCCACATCTGGTGCGTGAAGACCAACACCCAGGATCAGGCCGCCGGCGTCCCGTTGATTCTCGCGATCCGTTCCCGCCACGGGACGCGGTCGGGCTCCGGCTCGGGGGCGCCGTGGAACATCGCGTGTGCTGTGGACTGCCGGCACGGGGCGCATTCCGTCTCGTCGGCCAGGGGGCGGAAGACGTGTTTCTCGCCCGGGCCCTCGCACTCCAGCAGCTCGCGGACGGGCGAGGGCTCGTACGGCGGGAGTGGGGCCTGAGGCTCGGGAAGTTTCTGGATGAGGCGGTAGCGGAGGAAGCCGACCGCTGAGCGCACGCCGTCTCGGGGGCGTTCGGCGAGTAAGGCCTGGCGCAGGTCGGACTCGCTCAGGCCTTGCTCCAGCCACTTGACCGCCTCCACGGCGAGTGCGCGGGCCTCCCGTACGCCCAGGTGCAGTTCGCGGCGCGAGTGGCGCAGGGAGAGCAGGACCCGTTCTGCCCTGGCCAGTTGGAGGGCGTCGGCCGGCCCCGCCGTCGGCTCGGGATCCGGGTCCGTCGTCGGCTCGGCTTCGGAGGGTGGGTGGGGAGTGGTCTTATCACTGAGGTCTTCTACCGGTTTATAACCACCGGTCGGCCGGGCAGTCGGTTCGCCGACGGTCGGGAACTGCGTACTCGGCAACGACGGGGCGGCGGGCACGGCCCCTCGCAGCTGTCCCGCCTGCTCACTCGTCAGAGGGTTGTTCGCGACCAGCTGCTCAGTGATCCAGCGGCCCCCGCCGCCCTGGCTCCGCCACTCGTGTACGTACCCGTGCTCGACCAGCAGTTGCTTCGCCTTCTGGTACGCGCGGCCCTTGATGCCCAGCTTCCGGGCGAGTTCACTCAGGGGCTTGTCCATGGCGTCCTCGGGAAGACCCTGGACGTACACGAGCAGGACCTTCGCGTCACTGTTCAGACGCGGATGGCGGACGACATCGTGCGATGCCTTCGTATAGCGCGCGGACGGCGCGATAGCATGACGCAGCATTTCCGGTGGTCTCGATCCACTGGTGATGAAGGCCCTCGGTTGGTGTTAGCGCACCGCCGGGGGCCGCTCCATGTGCACGGGGACACACAGAGCGTGATGGCTTCGTCACCGTACCGCATTGTTTTCATCTCCCGCCATGCGAATGGGACTTCACACCACTCCCCCGAAGAGGGCGCTGCGGCGGGGGTCACGGAGTATCACCGAGTGCCACGGGGCTCCCGGCAGCTGGTCTGCGCGCGCGACCGGCCGAGACCGCGCATGACTGTGCCCCCGTGCTCGTACTACGAAGCACGGGGGCACAGTCATGCGTCAGTGCTACTGCTGCGCCTTGCGGCGGCGGAACACCAGGTAGCCACCGGCCGCGACGAGCGCGGCAGCCGCTGCGGACAGCAGGCCGACGGGCGCGCCGTTACCGGTCTCGGCGAGGTCCCCGCCGCTCTGCGTGGAGGGTGACGACGAGGGGGACGAGGGGGACGAGGGGGAGGAGGCCGAGGACGTCGGCGCGACGCCCTCGGGGGCGGACGACGTGGGCGCCACGGTCGGCCGCACCGGGCCGGACGGAGTGCCGGATGCCGACGGGGTGGCGGGCGTCGACTGGGTGGCGGACGCCGACGGCTTGCCGCCACCGGGCTTGCCGGGCTTGCCGGGCTTGCCACCGCCCGGCTGGTCGTCGACGGCCCTTTTGTGTAATCAGCCGTTTTCATGTGCCGACTTGACGTGGCGTCAGGAGCGGGCCGCCATGGCGGCCCGCCCGGTTTGGCCTACTCGTCGCCCTCGTCCTCGTCAGGCGTTCAGCCAAAGGATCCCGGCCGTATCCCGTTCCAGAAACGTTCAACCAGCTGCCCCTGCCTGCATCGTGTGCCATCCCTAAGGTCCTTGAAGGTTTCAAAGGAAGGGACTCATGGACACACTCCTCGCAATCCGGGCTCGCGGGATCACCAAGTGCTTTGGCGACGTCGTCGCACTCGACGGCATCGATCTGGATGTGGCGCAGGGGCAGATCCACGGCTTGGTCGGGCCGAACGGCGCCGGCAAGACGACATTGCTCGGCCTCCTGCTGGGCCTGGCCGTCGCCGACAGCGGTCGCCTCGAGATCCTGGGTACGCCGGTCGGGCGGGCGCTCTCCGCTCCCGACGGTGTCGCGGGCTTCTTGGACGGGCCCGGTCTCTACCCCTCGCTCACCGCCAGGCAGAACCTCGCCGCGCTGGCCGCTCTCCGTGGCCGCGACGCGCGGACAACGGGGATCGACGACGTGCTCGACCAGGTCGGGCTCACCGATGTCGCCGACGACCGGGCACGCGGCTTCTCCCTCGGCATGCGTCAGCGGCTCGGGCTCGCCGCCGCCCTGCTCACCAAGCCTCGGCTGCTCGTGCTCGACGAACCTTCCAACGGCCTCGACCCGGCCGGCAAAAAACACGTACACGGTGTCCTCACCCGGCTCGCGACGGAGGGAACCAGCGTCGTGCTCTCGAGCCACCGCATGGACGACCTCGAGGCACTGTGCTCCGAGGTCACCATCGTCGCCGCCGGACGGGCCGTCTTCTCCGGCCCGTTGAGCAAGCTGGCCGCCGAGAACCGTGAACTCGACTACCGGCTGCTGACCTCCGACCCGCAGGCCGCCCGTCGGCTGGCTGCCGACACGGCCGGGATCCGCGTCGTCGACGACGCCGGGGCATGGCGCGGCGCCGAGGTGCTCGTCGTGCGCGCGCTGGTGCCCGCCCTCGACGAACTGGTGGCGCGGCTCGTGCAGGCGGGCATCGCGGTGCGCGAGCTCGCACCCGTGGTGTCGCCGCTCGAAGCAGCGTTCCTCGCCCTCACCGAGCAGCAGGAGGCCGGCCGATGACCGCGACCCTCACCCACGACAACGTTGCTGGTGCCCGCCGCGTCTCGGTTCCGCGCGGCTACCGCTTCGAGCTGGTCAAGCTGGTCTCACAATGGCGGATCCGCTTGCTGGTCCTCGCCTGCTGGATCGTGCCGGGGCTCTTCGTCGCCGCCGTCAGCCAGCAGAGCACGCTCCCCACCGACACCCTCTTCGGCCGCTGGATGCACGCCACGGGGTGGGCCGGACCGCTGGTGATACTCGGTTTCGCGGGCACCTGGGCACTCCCGCTGCTGACCTCGGTGGTCGCCGGCGACGTGTTCGCCTCCGAGGACCGGCTCGGCACCTGGCGCCACCTGCTCGTGGCGGTCCGGTCGCCCCGACGGATCTTCGCAGCGAAGACACTGGCCAGCCTCACCGTCATCCTGCTGCTCGTGGCCGGGCTGGCCTGTTCCAGCGCGGCCGGCGGAATCGTGGCGGTCGGCAACCAGCCGCTGGTCGGCCTCGACGGCCACCTGCTGGCGCCGGCGGACGCCGCCGGCAGGGTCCTGCTCGCCTGGGTCTGCGTACTCGCCCCGACCCTGGCCCTCGCCGCGATCGGACTACTCGGGTCGGTCGCGCTGGGGCGGTCCCCGATGGGACTGCTGCTGCCCGCGCTCGTCGCGCTCGCGATGCAGGTCGCCCAGATGCTGCCGCTGCCCGTCGCCGTGCGCCTCGCCCTGCCCGGCTACGCCTTCATCTCCTGGAACGGTCTGTTCACCAGCCCGGCACAGGTCGGCCCGCTCCTGATCGGCATTGCGGTCAGCCTGGTGTGGGCCGTGCTCGCGACAGTGCTGGCGTACTTGCTTTTCCTCCGGCGCGATTTCACCAACCTGGCCTACGACGGTTCCGGGCGCCGCGCGATCACCACGGGACTCCTGCCGCTGGTCGGACTGGCCGCCCTCACCGTCGCGGTGGTCGCCGTGGCGACCCCGTCGATGGGCTCCGGAATCGAGCAGGACAAGGTCCAGCGGTCGGTCGCCACGTCATTCGCCCACCTCTACCGCATGCAGACCCAGCAGCTCAACCGCCCCGCCGTCACCGAGGCGCAACTGCGGGTCACGGCGGCGTGCAACAAGAGCGGCGGCCAGGTCGCCCCCCAGGGGCCGGGCAACGACTGGCGCTGCGTCGTCACCTGGCATCTCCCCGGCGTCGCGGCCGCAGGGACGGCCATCTACCAGCTCGACGTCGCCTCGGACGGGCGGTTCGTCGCCGATGGCGACGGACCGAAGGAAGTGAACGGCTACTTCCTGGTGCGGACCCCGACCGGAAACACACCCAACCCGCTTTGGCAGTTCGACAGCAACGTCGAACTGCTCGACACCACCCCGAAGGGATAATTCCATGCAGGTCACACGGCAGCGTCGGATCAACGAGAAGGAACAGATCAGCCTTTTCGGTAGGCGCGTCGGCCGCCGGACCACTCTGGTAACGGCGGGCATCGCCGTCGCCCTCGCCGTCACGGGCACCGCTGTTGCCCAGACGCACCAGTTCGGCACCCAGCAGGTCGGCCAGGTCACCGCTAACGGCCAGGTCGTCTCTGCCGACCAGTACATCGCCCCGTACGGCAGCCGCACCGTCATCAACGACGGCAAGATCATGTCGTCCACGGTCAGCCCGGACGGCACCCACCTCGCGGCCTCGGTCACCGACGGTGGGATGGCGCTGGTCGTCATGGACCTCAAGACCGGGCAGGTGAAGCAGCGCGTCGGCAACAACGCGGCGGCGGACCTGCGCATCAGCGGCAACGACGTGGGCCAGGAAGGCCCCACGTACTCGCCCGACGGTTCGCAGCTGTGGCTGGGCCAGACCGACGGCTACACCAAGTTCACCGTGAACCCGGACGGCAGCGTCGCCAACCCGACGTCCATCAAGATCCCGGCCGACGGCTCCAAGCACGCACTGGTCGGTGCGGCGGTGTTCTCGGCAGACGGCTCCACCGTGTACTCCGCGGTCAACGGCCAGAACCGGGTGGTCGCCATCGACGCGGCGACCGGGACCATCAAGCAGAGCTGGACCGTGGGCAACGCCCCTCGTGGCATCGCCATGGCCGGCAACAAGCTCTACGTCAGCAACGAGGGCGGGCGTCCGGCCAAGGCCGGCGACACCACGATCAACTCCTACGGCACCCAGGTGCCGGCCGACCCGGACACCGGTGCCACCACCACCGGCACGGTCAGCGTCATCACCCTGGCGGACCCGTCCGCCGCCGTCGGGAGCATCGACGTCGGTCTGCACCCGACCGCGGTGTACGCCAAGAACGGGGCGGTGTTCGTCACCAACACCGCCGACAACGACGTGTCGGTCATCAACACCGCCAACGACAAGGTCGTGCAGACCATCGCCACCCGGCCGTGGCCGCAGGCGTCGGTCGGCTACGAGCCCAACGCGGTGACGCTCACCGACGACGGTCACCTGCTGGTGACGCTCGGCCGCGCCAACGCGGTCGCCGTCTACCGGTACACCTCCCCGCAGGAGCCGGCCGACTACGTCGGCCTGCTTCCGACGGACTACTTCCCCGCGGAGATCACCACCGTCGGCAAGAACGTGGTCGTCTCCAACACCCGTGGTATCGACGCCCGCCGCCCCACCAACAAGGCCGGGCACGGCACCCACGACACGACGTCGAGCCTGACGCAGTTCACGCTGCCGGACGACGGCGTCATCAAGTCCGAGACCGGCAAGGTCTTCACCCAGAACGGCTGGCACGGCGGCTCGGTCACCCAGGGCACGGGTGACAAGAAGCCGGTGCCGGTCCCGGTGAAGCTCGGCGACCCCTCGACGATCAAGCACGTCTTCCTGCTCGTCAAGGAGAACCGGACCTACGACCAGGTCCTCGGTGACATGCCGCAGGGCAACGGAGACCCGTCGCTTACGCAGTTCGGCGACAACGTGACGCCGAACCAGCACGCGCTGGCTCGGCAGTTCGGGCTGTACGACAACACGTACGACATCGGCACGAACTCCGCCGAGGGTCACAACTGGCTGATGCAGGCCGACAACCCGGAGTACACCGAGTCCTCGGCCGGTGAGTACAAGCGCAGCTACGACACCCAGGACGACGCTCTCGGCCACCAGAAGTCCGGCTTCATCTGGACCGGTGCGCAGGCGGCCGGGAAGACCGTGCGGGACTTCGGCCAGTTCCAGTCGTTCGAGAGCAAGCCGGCCGGAGCGAACTGGCAGAACCTGTACTGCGACGCCAAGAACATGGACGCGACCGGGCAGAAGACCGCCTACCCCATACAAACGGGCTCGGCGATCCCGTCGCTCAACAAGGTGTCGGTGCCCGGCTTCCCGAAGTTCGACCTCGACGTCCCGGACGTCTACAAGTACCAGATCTGGAAGCAGGACTTCGAGAAGAACGGTCCGGCGAACCTGAACATGTTCTGGTTCTCCAACGACCACACCGGTGGTCCGACGAACTCGGCCGCCGCGGTCGCGGACAACGACCTCGCGGTCGGCAAGATGGTTGACCAGATCTCGCACAGCAAGTACTGGAAGGACTCGGCGATCTTCGTCGTCGAGGACGACTCCCAGAACGGCCTCGACCACGTCGACGGCCACCGTGCCCCGGTCCAGATCATCAGCCCCTGGGCGCAGCACGGCAAGGTCGACAGCCGCTACTACTCGCAGATCACGATGATGCGGACCATCGAGCAGATCCTCGGGATCCACCCGATGAACCAGAAGGACAGCGCGGCCAGCCCGATGCGTGGGGCGTTCACCCAGCACGCGGACTTCACGCCGTTCACCGCTCTGCCCAACCGGACCTCGCTGACCGATGGTCTGAAGACCCCGCCTGCCTGCGGCGTGGACACTCCGGCGCCGCAGAACCCCAGTGCGGCGGCCGCGCCGTCGGCGACGGTGCCGGCGGACAAGCAGGAGGTCGCGGCGAAGTGGGAGGACTGGAAGTCGCATCAGCGGCTGACCGGGCCCAACGCTGTGCCCGACTACGCGAACCCCGCGCAGTTGAACCGCTTCACGTGGTATCAGACGCACGACTGGAAGAAGCCGTACCCCGGCGAGAACAAGATCTTCGCGCCGAAGGACGTGCCGGGCGCCTACATCCCGTCGTCGGAGAACGACGGCTGACGTAGGCAGATCGCGTCAAGGGGCCCCTGGCCGGCGTCACCGCTGGCCAGGGGCCTCTTCTGTCGCCGGTCGTGTCCCCGGTCGTACTACGAAGCACGGGGGCACAGTCATGCGTCAGTGCTGCTGCTGCGCCTTGCGACGGCGGAACACCAGGTAGCCACCGGCCGCGACGAGCGCGGCAGCCGCTGCGGACAGCAGGCCGACGGGCGCGCCGTTACCGGTCTCGGCGAGGTCCCCGCCGCTCTGCGCGGAGGGTGACGACGAGGGGGACGAGGGGGAGGAGGTCGAGGACGTCGGCTTGGTGCCCTCGGGGGCGGACGACGTGGGCGCCGCGGTCGGCTGCGCCGGGCCGGACGGAGCGCCGGGCGCTGACGGGGTGGCAGGCGTCGACGGCTTGCCGCCGTCGGGCTTGCCGGGCTCGTCGGGCTCGCCAGGCTTACCGGGCTCATCGGGCTTGCCGGGCTTGCCACCGCCCGGCTGACCCTTGCCGTCGCAATCGACCCAGAAGACCTTGTGCTTGGCCCGGCCGTGCTCGCCGTCGAAGTTCCAGAACAGCTTGTAGTGGCCGTCGGGCAGGGACTGGTCCTCCGAACGGAGGTGTCCCTTGCCGTCGAGCGTCAGCGAACCGGTTTTCACGGTCTCGCCCTTGACGTGGGCGGTCGGGGCCCAGGCTTCGATGCGCCAGTCGACGTTCTGGCCGGCATCGAAACCGAAGGCGTCGAGATAGAAGGTGCATACGTGGGGCTCGTTCTTACGGAGCTCCTCGCCGGTCGCGGCGTCGTGGATCTTCACGGTGCCGTTGTCGCCGGGGGCGGTGGCGTAGGCCGTGGGGGCGAGCAGCAGGGCCGCGGTGACGGCGGCCGTGAGCGTGCCTGCGGAAACGAGTGGGCGCATGGGCAATCCAACGGTGAAGGAGACAGGGGGCTACCGTGGGGGGCTTGCGTGGGGGGTCCGCTCAGCCTCCTGCGACCGCGTGCGCCCGTCAATGCACCTCTGACCACTTGTGTCACACAGCGCACCGCTTGCCCCATTAGTCCCACATAACGATTGAGAACGTAGGCTCCGAGCGTGTTCCCATGACCGTGGCGCGGGCAGCCCCACGCGAACAGGACTTCTCACCATCAGGCGAGCCAGTCGACCGAGCCGGTCCACCTGAACGTCCCGGTCGAGTTCCCCGACGGCTGAGAGGCCAACCGGGCGGTGAGGGCGCACCTGACGGCTCATCGGGCGAAGGCCCGTTGAGTCAGTCAGGAGTGGTGGGAGCGTCCACCCGTTCAGGCCATCCGCAACTGGTCGCGGAGCGTCCGGGCGACCTGCGCCATCAGTGCTTCCGTCTCGGGCTGCAGCACGGCCGGTACGCGGGATTCGGTGAGGGCGGCGACGGCGAACGTCTGCCCGTCGGCGTGCTCGACGACCCCGGCCTCGTGTCGGAGGTTGAGCAACGTACCGGTCTTCGACGACCACCGGGACGCGTCGGAGCTGAAGTCGGGAGCCAGTCGCTGCCGGATCACGTTGTTCGTCATCAGCTCGCGGACCCGCGCCGCGGTGGCGGGCTGGATCGTCGTCGGCCGCCACAATCCCTCCAGCAGGTCGACGAAGGTCCGGGCCGACCCGACATTCGCGCGGCTGATGTCGAGCTGGGCCACGGGATGCCCCTGTCCCGCTGTCGCCGCGCCGATGGCGAGGGCGTGGGCAAGGTGCACCTCGGTCGGCGCGAACCGTTCGGCCGGCGTCTGGGTGAGGTCCCCCATGAGGTGGCGTACCACGATGCCGTCGTAGCCGAGCCGCCGCAGCTCCGCGGTGACCGCGGCGGGCGGGGTGAGGGCGAACAGCGCGTCGGCCGCGGTGCCGTCGCTGATCGCCGTGCTGAGATACAGCAGGTCCTCGAGCGCGACCGTGGCCGGGTGCCGGAACTTGGTCAGGCCGGTCGGTCCCGGCACGGTGACGCGGCCGGGCTGCACCACGATCGTTGCGGCCAGGTCGAGTTCGCCGCGTCCGACACGTTCCAGTGTGGCGATCGCGAGCGGCACCTTGACCAGGGAAGCGATCGGATACTCCACCTCGGCGTCGATCGCGAGTTCATCGCCGGTGTCGAGGTCACGCACCAGGAACGAGCCGCGCAGGCCGCCGTCGTGCAGGGCCTCCCTCGCATCGCGCAGGACCTTGGTCGTCCCCACCACTACGCCTCACCGTCGCCCGCCACGTCGCCGCTCCGGCTACCGTGGTCCGACATGCCGAGGCAGCGTCCGATCGTGGCGAGCGGGAGGGTCCGGATGCGCTGGGCATCCTCGCGCAGTCCGGCCTCGACGTCGTAACCCCGTACCAGCTCCAACTCGCCGATCGGCCGCCAGTACAGCCCCAGTTCATCGGCCTGGACGGCGGAGCAGAGCAACAGGTCGGCCGAGCCGAGCACCTCGGCCGCGGCGTCGACGAGTGAGGCCGAGACCACGACCTGGGCGGGTTGGAGGCCGACCCCGTCCCGTAGGCGGATCACCCGGTCGCGTACGTGCGGCACGTCGTCCTCCGGCTGGATCCAGACGCGTCGTCGGCGTGCGTTACGTCCGGCCCGGCCCGCGCGCAGGTTTTCCACGTATATCGCCTGCCCCGCCGGCTCGGCGCTGCCGGCCAGCCCCAACGGTATCCGCCATGGCGCTCCGTCCGCGGGTACGGACACGATCGCCGCCCGGACCTCCAACGTCCGGGCGAGCGCCGCGCGTTCACCCGGCCCGGCTGTGTGCAGGGCGAGATTCAGGTCGTGCCGACGCGCCTCGGCAACGAGCCCGGCGAGCCGGCGTGGGGCGGAGACCGCCGGTACGGCCAGCCGGAACCGGCGTCGCTTGGCACACTCGGCGTCGTGCTCCATCGCCTCGACGAGTTCGACCAGCCGCCGGGCCGAGGACAGCATGTCCCGGCCGAACGGGGTCAGAGTGACGTTTCGTGACGACCGGTCGAACAGCTTGGCGCCGAAGTGCTCCTCCAGGGCGGCGATCCGCCGGCTGACGACCGACTGCGGCATGCCTGCCGCAGCGGCACCGACGGTGAAGCTGCCATGCCCACTCACCGCCACGAACGCCTCGCAGGCCCTGACCATGTCCACGGCCGGAGCTTATAGCTATGCCGGATCAGCATGGGTCTGCGCATTTCTGTCTTGGACAGCATGTACTGCCGGATGCCAGATTGCCTTCTGCCCGACCTGGGTCATCTCTCGGGGTAGATACCGGTTTGCCGGTAATGAGCTTCCGGAGGGGAAATGCTGCCAGGCGGTCACCCCATCTGCGGCAAACGAACTCGAGCCCGCTTGCCGTAGTCGTAACTCGCCCCAGTGGAGGGAAGACCATGACGTCACGACAGCCGGCCATCACGCGCCGCACTCTTCTAGGGGTGGCGGCACTCCTGCCGTTGGCCGGATGCGCGGAGGGCAAGAGGCCGGCGACGCGACCGTCAGCGAACGCACCCTCGTCCCCCTCCGCCACGGCGAGCGCTCGCCACGCTCAACTGGCCGAATTGGAAAGGAAGTTCGAAGCCCGCTTAGGGGTGTACGCCCTCGCCACCGGCACCGGGGCCACCATCACCCACCGGGCGGACGAACGGTTCGCGTTCTGCTCGATGTTCAAGGGGCTGGCGGCAGCGGCGGTCCTGCACCGCAATCCGCTGTCGCACCTGGATACGGTCATCAGGTACACCGAAGGCGACCTGATGAAGAGCTCGGCCATCACCAGGCGGCATGTGGCCACCGGAATGACGATCCGACAGCTGTGTGATGCCGCGGTCCGCTACAGCGACGGAACGGCCGGCAATCTCCTGCTCCGCGATCTCGGCGGGCCGGCCCGGTTCACGGCGTACGTGCGCAGCCTCGGCGACACGGTCACCAGGATGGACCGGATCGAGCCGACGATCGCGCAAGCCACCCCGGGAGATCCCCGCGACACCACCTCGCCCCGGGCGTTCGGTACCAACTACCGGAAGATCCTGCTGGGGGACGCCCTGCCGACGGACAAGCGCGCCTTCCTCCGCCACCTGCTGGAACGCAACGCCACCGCTGCCGGCGCGCAACGTATCCGGGCCGGCGTACCGCGGGGATGGAACGTGGCGGACAAGACCGGGACCGGTGACTACGGCACCCTCAACGACATTGCTGTGGTGTGGCCCCCGAATGCCGCGCCACTCGTCATCGCGATCATGTCCAGCAAGGCCACCAAGGACGCCGAGTACGACCAGGCCCTCCTCGCCGAGGCCGCCGCGTACGTGGTGTCTACTCTCACCTAGTGCCGCATCAGGCAATTCTGGGCCCGCCGCCAGGTCACCACCGAGCCGGCGCCCCCTGCGGATGATCCGCAGCAGGCGCTTGCCCTCGTCGTCATCGATCTCGCGGACGCGTACTCGTTCTGCCACCCGGACAGCCTGGCGGGACGGCGCTTCACCGGACCAGGAGGTGACTTCGGTTGGTCAGCCTGCTGTCGGGCTCTGCAGGACCTACGCTCGCATGAACCCGTGGCTCCGCTCCACTTTCGCCACATGCAGCGTATAGCTCTGGTACCAGTCGGCTTGCCCACGCTTTTGCGCCGCGCGGTGCTCGGCGTTGCACCGCCACTCCGTAAGGGCGTCGGCGTCGCGGAAGTACCCGACGGTGATGCCCAGCCCGCCGGGAGTCTGCGCGTGGTCCATCCCCAGGAACCCAGGGACGCCCTTCACCAGGTCTTCCATGCGTGCGTTGGTCTCGCTGTAGCCGCTCTGATCCTGGGTTCGCACCGTAGTGAAGACAGCCACGTAGTAGGGGGGTTCATAGGCCTCGACGGGCGCGACAGGCGCTTCCGAGTGATCGCTCATGGCGCCACCGTAAGGCGGGATGCACCCAACGATCCAGCGTCTTTCCTGAACGGGATACATGAGGGATCGGGCTCCTGACCAAAGCCGTCCGAGCTCTCCCCCAGCTCCCGGAAACGGCCACGAGCCTACCGGCTCACAGAACGGCGCAAGGGACGGGGAACACCAGGGCGAACGTTGGCTGATGCGGCCAGTCCGACGTCACTCGGATTCGACGTTGGGCGTGGCGCGGGCATGAGGACGGCCACCGCGTTGATCACCGATGGCTTGTGAGGACAACCGGAGATCCTGCGGTGGCCGCGCATCACAGCGCAGACCCCCACTGGTCGGGGGTTCACGCCCGTGCGGCGCTCGACGCGGGCGACCCGGTCGAGGCGATGCGGATCCACATGCGCGACATCGTCCCCACGCCCGCGGGCGCGGTCGATGCGATGTTCGCCGACCAGCGGGGGCGAGCGGCACTCTCCGCCCACGCGGAGGCGCTGATCGCCGGTGACGAAGCGATCGACGCGCTCGGCGTCGGCACTGATCGCTTCGCAACGCTCGGAATACCGACGACCCTGATCGAGGGAGACCTCAGTCCCGCCCACTTGCGCGAGCGCCTGGCCGACCTGGCGGCAACCCTGCCGAACGCGCGGATCGTCACGCTCGTCTGTCCTCGGGCCGGGGGCCGACGCGGAAGTTCACCGCCGCCACTCCGCCGTGACCGCGCTGCCTGAGCGTGAGCGAACTCCGCCTCCAGCGAGGACTGTGCGCGCATGCGTCCCTCCCCCTGGCCGGTCTCCATGTTCACAACAGCGGCCCGCCTCTGAGAAGCACCCCCGGCGTAGACCCGGGACAGCACCACTACGCGCTCGGGGCAGAACCGCATCTCCCAGCGAGCACGCCGGCGACGAACGCCGACAGGCCGGGCCGCGGGCCCGGCCTGTGTGCCTCGCGCTGCCGTCCTACGCCGCCTCCCGCTGCATGGTCCGCCAGGTGACGACCACGCTCGCCCCAACTGCCAGCACGAGGCAGCCGAGGATCACCGCGGCGATGGTGGACAGGTTCAGGTGCAGGCCGATATCCGTGGAGGTCGCCTGGGACAGTCCGGACGCCATGCCGGCCAGCGGGCCCAAGGTCACCAGGACGCCGAGTGCCGCGCCGACGGCCACGACGAGGGTGGTCTCGGCAGCGGAGAACAGCAGTAGCTGCCGTACCGTGCCGCCGGCCGACTTCATCACGGCGAAGTCGCGGCGCCGGCCGTGCGCGGTCATGGCCATGCTGTTGGCCACGGCGATCCCGCTGTAGCCGACGGCGATGACGATCAGCATGACCGCGAGGCTGTCGGTCAGTTTCGCGTCGGTGGCGTAGTCGTCGAGCGCGTACTGCACCGCGTCGTGCACGGCCGTGCCGGGAACGACCGAGGCGGGCTTCGACTTCAACGGGACGAAGATGTCGTCGGTGAGCGCGGCCGGGTCGTGCGCGCGCACGAGCTGACGGGACATCACGAAGTCGCCTCGGGCGGGGTCGTCCGGCAGGACCTGGGCGATGCGCAGCTTCACCGTGGCACCGTCGGCGAACCTCACCGCGTGGTCGTCACCGGCCTTCACACCGAGGAAGTCCGCCATCTTGTTGCCAAGCACCGCCTGGCCCGGCTTGTTCCAGCGCGTATCGCGCGAGCCGAGCGCGTCGATGACGGTGAGCGTGCCGTCCTTGTCGCGGACGAAGGCCCGGGTCGGCAGCGCGGCCTTGCCCACCGGGTTGGCGGCGACCGCCTCGTCGGTGTTGCCCGGGGTCTTGTCCGGCGTCACGATCAGCTGTCCCATGAGCTTGAGCGCGTCGCCCGCCGGGTACGCCACACGCATCGTCTCCCCCATGCCGCTGAGCAGGACGGCGA
This sequence comes from Streptomyces sp. NPDC037301, assembly GCF_055602785.1. Lineage (NCBI taxonomy): Bacteria > Bacillati > Actinomycetota > Actinomycetes > Kitasatosporales > Streptomycetaceae > Streptomyces > Streptomyces sp. NPDC037301. The sequence continues at coordinate 45,035 of NZ_JBVJWD010000041.1, read as the reverse complement.
AACCGACAGCCGCGATCACCGGGGCCGCAAGCGAGGCCGCCCGGCGCGAGTCGGCGCGCAGTTCCGCCCGCACGAGAAGCGGGACGGCCGAGCCGAGACGCTTGAAGGGCGAGGTGAGCGCCCGTCCGACGGGGCCGACGCACACCGGGGCGAGCAGCGCCGCCGCCACGATGAGCACCATCGTCGCGAAGATCGCCATGTTGATCCGGGCGTCGGCACCGACAGTGGCGGTCACGATCGCGAGCACCACACCGAGGCCGAGCACGGTCAGGCCGCCGGTCCAACGGGCGCGGCTCATCATCCGGCTATTCGCCCTGCTGTCCAGCAGTGCCTCGATCGGCGCCACCCGCGCGGCCATCCGGCCGGCCGACCACGCCCCCAGGACGCTGACGCCGACACCGATCGCGGCCGCCGTGAACAGCGGCCACATCGCCACCCGCACCTTGAGCTCCGGGGGCGTCACGTCGAGCCCCTGCAGGATATTGCGCAGCAGCGGCGCGGCCCCGATGCCCACCAGGCAGCCTGCCAGCGAGCCCAGCAGGCCGATGAGGCCCGCCTCGCCCAGGATCATTCGGCGCACCTGGCTCGGAGATGCACCGATCATCCGCAGCAGACCGATCTCCCGCCGCCGCAGCCCAGTCGCCAGGACCAGCATGGACGCGACCACGAAGACGGTGGTGAACAGGCCGAGCGTCGCCATGGCTCCGATGAGCTGCGTGCCGAGGAACCGCTTGTGTTCCACGTACGCCGGCTGGAGCGCGGATCGGCCGTCGCCAGAGACCACGGTGCCTTTGTCGCCGACGACTCTCTCGGCCCTTGCCTTGATGTCGCTGACGGACGCGCCTTTGTCGGCGAGGATCGCGATGGCGCCGACGCCCGGCTGCTGCCGCGTGGCGAAGTCGTCGGTGAAGTAGTAGCCCGGTCCGTCCACGGTACCGACCACGCGGAACTCGGTACGCCCGGCGGTGATGTTCACCGTGAGCGTCGTGCCTGCCGCCACTCCGAGCGCCCGGTCCACCACGACCTCGTCGGCCCCGGCGGGCGCCCGTCCCGTGACGAGGTTGTACGGCGCGAGCCGTGCGCTCGACCAGCCGTGCCCCGCCTCCAGGGCTCCTTCGTCCTCGACCGGCTTGCTGCCGAGGAACGCCTGCGCGTAGAACGAGCGGTCCACCACCACGGAGCCCACGCCCGGCGCCGCGCCCAACTTGTCGATCAGCGGCTGGGCCTCGTCGCGGCTCCACGGCACCCGGTCTTCCGGGGTCTTGTCCTGGTTGACCGCCTGGTCGGGGATGGCGATCGCGGAGGCGGCCGACAGCCGGGACTGGACCTTGGGGCGGGAGGAGTCGTAGATGATCAAGGTGGTGGTGATGAGCGCCACGCCGACCAGTACCGCGACGAAGGCCGCAAGAAAGCCGGCCCAGCGTTCACGGACGTTCGCGAAGACCAGCATCACGCCTCCAGGCTCGCCATGTGCGCCGCGATCGAGGCCGCGTTGCGGCCGTCGGAGTCGCGGCTGAGGCTGATCCGGTCCGCGAGGCGGCCATCCTTGAGGAACACGACCACATCGGCGACCGCAGCGGCCACCGGGTCGTGGGTGACCATGAGGGTGGTCTGCCCCTCCTTGTCGACCAGCAGGCGCATCATCCGCAGCACCTCACGCGAGGTGGCGGTGTCCAAGGCACCGGTGGGCTCGTCCGCGAACAGCACGTCCGGCCGGGTCACCAGGGCGCGGGCGAGCGCAACGCGCTGCTGCTGACCACCGGACAGCTCGCTGGGCCGATGGCCGGCCCGCTCGGCCAGCCCGACCGCGGCGAGCCCGGCGTCGACCTGCTGCCGGCTGACTCGGCGCCCGGCGAAACGGGACGGAAGCTCCACGTTCTGCGCCGCGGTCAGCGATTCGACCAGGTTGAAGGCCTGGAACACGAAGCCGATGTGGTCGCGCCGCAGCTTGGTGCGCTGCTTCTCGCTCTCCTGGCCGATGTCGACGCCGGCCAGCATCACCCGCCCCTCGGTGGGCCGGTCCAGGCCGGCCGCACACTGCAGCAGCGTGGATTTCCCGGAGCCGGACGGCCCCATGATGGCGGTGAACGTCCCGCGCGGAAAACCGATGGAAACGCCGTCCAGCGCGGCGACCGAGCGGTCGTCGGCCCCGTAGATCTTCCGGACGGTCTGCAGCTGAACCGCATCCGATGCGGGTGCCTGCCTGGTAGTGGTCATGGGGTCGATTTCAGTGGAGCGACTCGGTGCACCACATTGATCTGCGCTCTACTTCGCAAGTAGTGCTAGCTCTACCGCGGTGAAACAGTCGCCTGCCATACCGTTGCCCCATGCGTCCCAGAACGGCTTGGCAGGCGATGACTCAGCGTCCACTGAGCTTTTTGACCTCCACTTGGCCGTGGCGGTCACTGGCGTACTTGGCCACCGGTGTCGTGGTCGGCGCGGCCGCCGTGGCGGTGTTCGTGACCGGGCTCGTGGCCGGGCTGATCCTGCTGGTGGTTCTGGTCGGCGTGGCCCCCCTCGTCGGCGTCGTCCTGTCCTCGATCACCGTGGCGACGGTCGAGCGGCTCCGACTGCGTCTCGTCGACCTCGACGGGATGCCGGACCCGCACCGGCGGCCGGAGGAGCCCGGTTTCCGGGCCTGGATGTCGACCCGCCTGACCGAACAGGTCACCTGGCGGGAACTGCTTTTCACGCTCATCTCCGTGGCGGCGTTGTGGTGGCTGGACCTGCTGGTGCTCGCCTTCTCCTTCGGTCTGCCGGCGCTGACCTTCCAGGCGGTCGACAGCGCCACCTGGCCATGGGCGGTCTTCGGCGCCATCGTCCTGCTGGCCTCGCCGTACACCGTGACGTCGTGGGCCGGTGCGCGCGCCGCGCTCGCCCGGACCTTCCTCGCCCCGCGCGACGACGAGCTCGGGGAGTCGCTGAAGGAGGTGCACGCGTCGCGGGTGCGGCTCATCGACTCCTTCGACGCGGAGCGCGTACGCATCGAGCGCGACCTGCACGACGGCGCGCAGCAACGGCTGGTCTCGCTCGGGATGACGCTCGGTCTGATGCGTCTGGACATCCCCGAGGGGTCCCCGCTCGCCGCGCAGCTCACCGAGGCCGAGAACCAACTCTCCGCCATTCACCAGGAGTTGCGCAGTCTGATCCGTGGGCTCAGTCCCTCGGTGCTGGCGGACCACGGCCTGGTCGCCGCAGTCGAGGACCATGCGAGCCGCTTCCCCGTCCCGGTCACCGTCGATCTCCAGCTGCCAGGAAGACTTCCCCGGCAGCTGGAGACCAACGTGTACTACCTGATCAACGAGGCCATGACGAATATCGCGCGACACAGCGGCGCCCGGAGCGCAAAAGTGCACGGCCGCTACCACTCCGACATGCTGGTCCTCGAGATCACGGACGACGGACACGGCGGCGCTGATCCGGCCGTCGGAACCGGTCTGACCGGCCTTGCCGACCGGCTCACCGCCTTGGACGGCCGCATGCGCGTGTCGAGCCCAACCGGTGGTCCGACTCTTCTCCATGTGGAGATCCCATGTCACTTCGCGTGATCCTCGCAGAAGACGCGGTCCTGTTGCGCGAAGGGCTGGTCGGCCTGTTGCAGCGGTTCGGCCACGAGACGCTCGCCGTGGTCGGCGACGCGGACGCACTCGTCGAGGCCGTTCACCGGGACCGGCCGGACCTGGTGATCACGGACGTACGGATGCCGCCCTCGAACGGGGACGACGGGCTGCGTGCGGCCGTCGCCCTGCGGGAGACGTACGCCGGGCTGCCGGTGCTGGTGCTCAGTCAGTACGTCGAGCGGTCGTACGCCCTGCAACTGCTCGATTCGTGCAACGGCGCCGCGGTGGGCTATCTGCTGAAGGAACGGGTCGGTGCGGTCGCCGACTTCATGGCGGCGCTCGACCACATCGCCGCCGGCGGGACCGTGGTGGACCCTGAGGTGATCCACCAGCTCGTCAAGCTCCACCCCGACCCTCTGGGGCGGCTCAGCGCCCGCGAGAAGGAGGTACTGAGCCTGATGGCGGAAGGACGGTCCAACGCGAACCTGGCGGCGCACTTGTTCATCAGCGAAGCCGCCATCAACAAACACATCGGCAGCATCTTCAATAAACTCGATCTGCCGGTCTGCACGGACGGGCATCGCCGGGTCCTGGCGGTGCTGGCGTTTCTCGGAGCCTGATGCCGTACGTACTCCTCCGCGGTCTGCGGTTCGTCGAATTCGGCTTCACCCCTTCCGGTCGATTTGACTTGCCACTACATATCGCGAAAGCTAGATGCATCCCCATGGAGAGGCGGACGGAGAGGCAGACCGATGGACCCCCTGGCCGTACACAAGGCGCTCGCCAACCCCGCGCGCCTGCAGTTCATGCAGTGGCTCAAGGAGCCGGAGAAGCACTTCGACGAGGACTCCTACCGGCAGCAGGGGCTCGGCTTCCACATCGGCGTGTGCGTCGGCGACATCCAGAAGCGCGCCGGGCTGGCACAGTCGGTGGTGTCCGGCTACCTGCAGACCCTGAAGGACGCGGGGCTGCTCACCTCGGAACGCATCGGCAAGTGGACGTACTACCGACGCGACGAAACGATGATCGCCGAGTTCGCCGCGCACGTCCGCGACGAGCTGTAGTCCACCTGTAGCCCACCCGATTTCCGCGCGCATACCCTCTCCCGCAACTCAATGTATCTACTTTTCTAGATTTGATGAAAGGTCGCGATGAGAAAGACCTCCCTCACCGTCCTGGTGCTCGCCCTGGGCGTGTTCGGGATCATCACCACCGAGATGGGCATGGTCGGCGTACTCCCCCAGGTCTCGGCCGAGCTCGGTGTCACGCCGTCCGCCGCGGGGTGGCTCGTCGGCGTCTTTGCCCTGGTCATCGCCGTGTCCGGGCCGTTCACCACACTGCTCGCCTCCGGCGTCGACCGCAAGAAGGTGCTCGCCGCCGCAATCGCGGTGTTCGCCGTCTCCAATGCCGTCTACGCGCTCACCACGCAGTACGAGGTGATGCTGGCCTTCCGCATCGTTCCCGCCCTCTTCCATCCGGTGTTCTTCGCGGTCGCGCTCGCGACCGCCGCGCGGCTGGTGCCCGCCGGGGACGCGACCCGGGCCACGACGACCGTGTTCGGCGGAGTCACCGTCGGCTTCGCCTTCGGTGTGCCGCTGACCTCGTACCTCGCCGAGCATGTGTCCCTGGCGTCGGCGTTCTGGTTCGGTGCGCTCGTCAACCTGATCGCCTTCCTCGGCATCCTGCGGTTCGTTCCGTCGATGCCTGTCGGGCAACGGGTGTCCTACGGTGCCCAGTTGAGCGTTCTCAAGCGGTCCCGGATGTGGCTGACCATTACGTCGGTCGTCCTCGTCTTCGCGGCGATGTTCTCGGTCTACGGCTACTTCGCCGAGTACCTCGGCCAGGTCACGCACATGGACGGCACCTGGGTCAGCGCCATGCTGATGGCGTTCGGCGTCATCATGATCCTCGGCAATTTCGTCTTCGGCGGGCTGCTGCGGCGCAACCTGATTCGCACGGTGGTCGCCTACCCCGTCCTGTGTCTGCTCGTCTACGTACTCCTGTACTCCGTCGGCCCGCTGTTCGCGCCGATGGTCCTGGCCGTACTGGTCTGGGGGGCCGTGCACTCGGGCGGGCTCGTCGTGAGCCAGAGCTGGCTGGGGAGGGACGCCGTCGACGCGCCCGAGTTCGGCAACAGCCTCTTCATCTCGTTCTCGAACCTCGGCATCACCGTCGGAACCGCGGTCGGGGGCTGGGTCCTGGCAGAGTACGGTGCCCGTCAACTCGCCTGGGCAGGAAGCGGGTTCGCGGTCGCCGCACTGATTGTCATGGCTCTGCGGCTGGGACTGGACCGCACCGGTGCGCGACAGACGCCGCCCGCCGGCCAGGAGGTCTGGACACTCGGGGACGTACGGAGCTGAGACGACCGGAGCCGGCCATCGGGACTGCACCAGGCCGCCAACCGCAAGAAGAAGGGCAGCCGGGGCGGACGACCCGTCTCCCACGACGCCGAGCTCCACAAAGACCGCAACACCGTGGAACGCTGCACCAACAAGATCAAGGCGTGGCGCGGGATCACCATTCGCTACGGCAAGACGCCCGAGAGCTGCCTCGCCGCGCGGCCGGACTCCTCGGCATCGGCTTCCTGGCCCTGCACATCACCGTGAAGATCGCGGGCCACCGCATCGGCCCCGGCGATGCCCTCCTCACCCGCCAACTGCTCCCCACAGCGGCCGACTTCCGGCACGCGCTGGGCGCCCTGGCCTGCCACCTCTTCCTGCTGGCCGCCGCCACCGGCGTCTGGCGCGGTGTCTTCGCGACCTGCCGCCGGATCCGCCCGTTCCGTGTCCTGCGCGGGGCCTCGTACGCCGGCTGGGCCGCCGCCGTGGTCCACGGCCTCACCGCGGGCCGGCCGCCGGCCCCCTGGGTGGTCGCCTCGTACGCGGCCTTTCCGGCCGCCGCCGGGCCCAGATGCAGCGCCGCGGACGCGCCTCGGCCCACCGGCGAGCACCGGGTCAACTTCCCCAAACGGCCCCGGAGTAGATCGAATACAGAACTACGGACCACGCTCGACTCGATGCCATATACGCTCGAAAATCACCCCCTGAGACCCGGAACCGCACTATGGAGAGGACAGGTCGCAACATGGTGACCGAGACGAGCGGCCCTTCCCTCGACAACGGCTACAACACGGTCAACCGGGGGCACGCCCTTCGTCTGGCCGACGTGACCAAGGTGTACGGCAGGAACGACCGCGGCGTCCGTGCCCTGGACGGGGTCTCCGTCGGGATCGAGCGCGGCTCCTTCACCGCGGTGATGGGCCCGTCGGGCTCCGGCAAGTCGACGTTCCTGCACTGCGCGGCCGGCCTCGACAAGCCGACCACGGGCCAGTCCTACATCGGGGACACCCAGCTCAACGACATGAACGAGACCCAGCTGACGAAGCTGCGCCGCCGGCGCATCGGCTTCGTCTTCCAGGCGTTCAACCTCATCCCGTCCCTGTCGGTCCGTCAGAACGTCGAGCTGCCACTGCGCCTCGCGGGCGAGAGCCTCGACAAGAACTGGCTCGACGAGATCCTCGGCCGCGTCGGCCTGGGCGGCCGGGCCGCCCACCGGCCCGCCGAACTCTCCGGCGGCCAGCAGCAGCGCGTCGCCATCGCCCGCGCCCTCATCACCCGGCCCGACGTCATCTTCGGCGACGAGCCGACCGGCGCCCTCGACACCGTGACCGCCAAGGAGATCCTCTCCCTGCTGCGCTCCTGCGTGACCGAGACCGGCCAGACCGTCGTCATGGTCACCCACGACCCGGTGGCCGCCTCGTACGCCGACACCGTCCTCTTCCTGGCCGACGGCAAGATCGCCGGACAGATGGACGCCCCGACCGCCGACCTCGTCGCCGAGCGCATGACACACCTGGGAGCGTGGGCCTGATGCTGCGCTACGCACTGCAGACGCTCAAGGCCAGAAAGGGCGGCTTCATCGGCGCCTTCCTCGCCCTGTTCTGCGCCGCCGCCCTGGTCACCGCCTGCGGCATCCTCCTGGAGACCGGTCTGCGCGGCACCATCGCCACCGAGCGCTACGCCGCCGCCCCAGTCATCGTCGGCGCCGACCAGAACGTCCACCAGACCACCATCAAGGAGAAGAAAGGCAAGGTCAAGAAGAAGCACAAGGCGAAGCCGCTGGCCGAGCGGGTCTGGCTGCCCGCGGGGACCACCGAGACTCTCGCCGGCCTGCCCGGTGTACGCAAGGCGGTGGCCGAGACGAACTTCCCGGCGTACGCGGTCGGCCCCCAGGGCCGGATCGTGCCGGGCATCGACGGCAAGCCGTCCTACGGCCACGCCTGGTCCTCCGCCGCACTGACCCCGTTCGAGCTGACCGACGGCAAGGCACCCGCGGGCGCCGACGAGGTCGTCCTCGACCGGGAACTCGCAGCCCGCACCGGCCTCAAGACCGGCAGCAGCCTCGTCATCCAGTCGACCGGCGCCCCGACGACGTACAAGGTCAGCGGCATCGCGGCGGCCAAGGGCGGCGACCTGCACCAGCAGACCTCGCTGTTCTTCTCCGACGAGACCGCCCGCGACCTCTCCGGACGGGCCGGCCAGGTCGCGGCCGTCGGCCTGCTGCCCAAGCCCGGCGTCTTGGCGAGCGAACTCGCGGACCAGGCCAAGAAGGCCCTCGCCGGCGACGGCCGCAAGTACGCCGTCGCCACCGGTGGCGAGCGCGGCCCCATCGAGTTCCTCGACGCGGGCAAGGCCCGGGTCAAGCTCGTCTCCATGGGCGGCGCCATGGGCGGTACGTCGCTGCTCGTCGCGATCCTCGTCGTCGTCGGCACATTCGCGCTCTCCATCCAACAGCGATACCGCGAGCTCGCCCTGCTGCGCGCCGTCGCCGCGACCCCCAAGCAGGTCCGTCAGCTGATCGGCCGCGAGGCCCTGATCATCGGCGGCCTCGCGGGCGGACTCGGCTCGGTCGTGGGTCTGCCCATCGCGTACTGGCTGCACAGCAAGTTCATCGATTTCAAGGCCATCCCCGACACCCTCGAACTCACCTTCAGCTTCGTGCCGTTCACCGCCGCCTTCGGCGCGGCCCTGCTCGGGGCGTGGGTCGCGGCCCGCATCTCCGCACGCCGCACCGCCCGCATCCGCCCGGCCGAGGCCCTGTCCGAGGCGTCCATGGAACAGCGCCACTTCGCGTGGGGACGGCTCGGCGTGGGAATGCTCGTCCTGGCCCTCGGCATCGGTGTGGTCGTCCTGCTGGGCTTCCTGCACACCGAACCGGCCTCGCAGCCCGTCACGTTCCTGTCCGTCGTGGTCCTCGCCGTCGCGGTCTCGCTGCTCGGCCCGGTCATCGCCCGCGTCGCCGTCGCGATCCTCGGGATACCGCTGAAGTTCTCGCGCGTCGGCGGCCACCTTGCGACCGCCAACGCCCGGGCCAACGCCAAGCGGATGGCCGCTGCCGTCACCCCACTGGTCCTGCTCATCGGCATGGCCTGCACCGTCCTGTTCGTGCAGACCACCATGGGCGACGCCGCCTCGGCCCAGGCCAAGGCGGGCAACAAGGCAGACTGGGTGGTCGCTTCGAACGGCCCCGGCGTCCCCGCCCAGGCGGCGGACGCGCTGCGCGCCGTACCGGGCGTCACCCAGGTCACCGAGATCGTCCGGACCCAGGTCCGCGTCGGCCTCGACAAGTACCCGGCGCAGGGCATCTCCGCGCAGGGCCTCACCACGAACTGGGACCCGGACGTCTCCCGCGGCAGTCTCAAGGGCTTCGGGGACAAGAGCATCGCGATGAGCGACGTCTCCGCCGACCACCTCGGCAAGAAGCCCGGCGACACGCTCAAGGTGACGCTCGGCGACGCCACCGTGGCCGAGCTGAAGGTCGCCGCCGTCTACGAACGGGGTCTGGGATTCGGCGACCTGACCATGTCGCACGACCTGGTCGCCCGGCACGTCGACAACCCGCTCGCCTCCTCCGTCCTCGTCAAGACGGCCGGTGACGGCAAGGCGGGCCGCGAGCAACTGACCGGCGCCCTCAAGCGCTTCCCGGGCATCGGCGTCCTCGACCGCACCCAGGTCGACGACCTCCAGGCCGACGTGCAGCAGTCCAACGCCGAGGTCAACTACCTCGCGATGGGCCTGATCATCGCGTTCACCGCGATCGCCGTGGTCAACACCCTGGCCATGTCGGTCTCGGACCGCACCCGCGAGTTCGCCCTGCTGCGGCTCGTCGGCACGACCCGCCGCCAGGTGATGTCGATGCTCAGGATCGAGTCCGCCCTGATCGTCCTGGTCGCCGCGGTGCTCGGCACGGCCATCTCGCTCGCGGTGCTCACCGCCTTCAGCGTCGGGATGACGGGCGTCGCCCAGCCGTCCGTCGACCTGCCGATGTTCCTCGGGGTCCTCGGCTTCGCCGCGGTGCTCACCGCGGTGGCGACGCTGGTCCCCGGTCGCGTCGCACTCGGCGGACGCCCGGCGGACGTCATCAACGCCCGCCAGTAGGCCGACGCACCACGTCAACACCGCAGGGGTGTACGGCAGTTCAGCTCCCGTGCACCCCTGAGTGCTGCACGAAGGCATCACGTGCGGCGTCCAGCCGGCGGAGATCGTCGATCCTGGCGTCCGCGAACCCCTTCGGGGTCAGCTGCTCGACGACGGCGACGAGTGCGTTCTGCTCGGCCTCGGTCAGTTCCACGACGGCGCCGGCCGCTGCTGCCGAAAGCGGCAGGGAAAGCGTATGGGTCCCGGGCATGTGGACGTTCCTTGGGCCGGTCGGAAATTTCCGCCGCGCTCCACCTGCGCAGGGCGGTGATCCGGCTCCGCAGCCTCCGCCCCGCCACATGATCACAATCCAGAGAGACCCTAGTGTGGCTCCCACGAGCCGACCAGGAGGGCCAAGACCCATGGGGACGACGAGCGCGAACGACTTACCGGGCGGTGAGCGCGACGATCTGCTCACGCTCGTCGCTGATCAGCGCACCAACTTTCTCTATACCGTCGCGGGCGTCGGCGATGAGCAGGCCGGCATCGCCGCCACCGTCAGCGAGCTGACGCTCGGCGGCCTGATCAAGCATCTCGGCGAAGTACAACGGACGTGGCTCGCGGTGGTCGACGGTACGGCGCCGGGCAAGGTCGACTGGGCCGATCTCGACCCCGACGGCAACCGGATGACCAAGGGCGAGACCCTGGCCGGGCTGCTCGATGCCTTCCACGCGGCGGCAGCGGAGTTCGATCGCACGGTCCGGCAGGAGCCCGACCTCGACCGCCTCGTGACTCTCCCGCAGTACCCGTGGTCGCCGCCGGAACCGATCACCTGGACCGTCCGCCACGTGCTGTTGCATGTTTTCCGGGAGATCGCGCACCACAGTGGGCACGCGGACATCATCCGCGAGGCGCTGGACGGTGCCAGTACTACGGCTCGCATGGTTGAGGCCGCCTCGCGCGGCGGCGATGTGGCCGGCGGCTGACGGCGGGCGACCGGGGGCGGAAGCGGGTCGGAGGAGGCGGCTGGAGGGGCTCGGCTCCGGTGAAGCATGTGCGTCCGAACGAGTGCCGATCAGGCCGTCTCCGGGACGCGCGGCAGGGAGTTTCAGGAGACTGGCAGTCAGTGCTGAAGGTGGCTCTTGAAAGTTCGCACCGAGGTCGATTTCCGGCCACAACACAACGCCCCGTACGCTGCAACATATCGGTCACCATCGGTCGGCCGGGAGAGAAGGGCGACAACATGACCTCCGAGACCAACACACTCGGCACCATCGATGCCACAACTGCCTTGCTGCAGGCGGAACTTCCGCGCCTGGAGCAGCACCAGCAAACCCTGGAAAAGGAGCTCGCGACCGTCACCGAGCGTCTGGAATCGGTGCGGACCGCACTGACGGCGCTGCGTTCGCTGTCCACTTCCCCTGTTTCCTCCTCGACCACGGAGGCGCAGGAGGCCAGGGCGGAGGACGTCAAGGCAGAAGCCGTGGACGTCAAGGCGGCGGAGACCGAGAGCGTTGCGGCTCCCAAGATTCCGCAGCAGGCTCAGAAGTCCATTGACTCCGCCGTCCCGGCGGAGGTCCCGCAGGAGCCGGCAGCGGCCGCCCCCGCGCGCCGCACCGCCCGGAAGACTTCTGCACCCAAGGGCCGCAAGCAGGCTCCCGCCAAGCCGAAGAGCGAGGGCGGGCAGGCCAAGAAGGCCGTCGCCACCAAGTCCGCCAAGCCCGCGAAGGCCACCGCGCCTGTCAAGGACGCCAAGCCCGCAAAGGCCACCGCGCCCGTCAAGGACGCCAAGCCCGCAAAGGACGCCAAGCCCGCAAAGGCCAGGGCGACGAAGAAGGCAGCGCCTGCCGCACCCGCCGTCGACGACAGCGGCAGCCTCACCGAGATGGCCATGAAGGTGCTGTCCACGTTCGGCGACACACCTGTCCGTGCCCGTGAGGTCACGAAGGCCCTGGGGCGTGAGCTCACCCCCAGCAGCATCAACACCGTCCGCAGCACCCTGGACCGGCTCGTCGGCACCTCCCGGGCGCACCGCGCCGGCCGAGGCCTGTACCAGGCGCCCGCCAACTGACGCTTCCTGCAAGGGAGTTCGTTCAGACGCCCCCGTCACGGCCCGATGGCCGTAGCGGGGGCGAAGGCGCTCCTGCATCGTGCGCCGGCTGTTAATACCAGTGGTTTTTCAGCACGCTCTGTAGGTTGCAGACATGTCTTCATCACTTCGCCTCGAAGAGGTCACGTCCGACAACGTCGAGGCCGCCTGCCTGCTGAAAGTACGCCCCGACCAGGACGGGCTCGTGAAGCCGGTCGCCTGGTCGCTGGCTCAGGCGTATGCCGCACCCGAGGTCGCCTGGCCCCGGCTGATCTTCGACGGTGAGCGGCTCGTGGGCTTCGTCATGGCCTTCTTCGATGTCCGGTTCGATCCGGACAAGCCGGACGACAGGCTCCGCTCCGGGCTCTGGCGGCTGAACATCGCCGCCGATGAACAGGGTCGCGGTTACGGCCGCTTCGCCGTGGAGGCGGTGTGCGAGGAGATACGGCGGCGCGGGCAGACGCGTACGACCGTGACCTGGGTTCCCGGGGCGCACGGGCCCGAGAGGTTTTATCTGAAGCTCGGGTTCCGGCTGACCGGGGAGATGAGCGGGGATCAGGTCGTCGGTGAGCTGGAGCTCGGCGACGTGTAGTGCTGTCGCCGGAAGCGGCCGCAACAACCCGATGGATCACTCGATGCGTTCGGCGATGATCCGCGCGCATTCCATGGACTCGCTCCGCGTCGTGTCCACCTCCAGGTCGTAGATCACGCCCCGGTGGACCACGTCCGCCTGCGACGCCGCCATTCCCGTGACCCGGTCGCCGCGCGCGATCTCACGGGCTGCGGCAACCGCGCTCTCGCACCGGACGCCGACCCACAACACCTGCACTCCGCCGAGCGCCTTCTGCCATCGCTGCTGGGACGCCGCCCCGCCGAGGAAGACCTCGTCGACGATGACCCTGGCTCCGGCCCGGGCCATCGTGGCGACACCCTCGATCCACGCCGTCTCCAACGTACGGAAATCGGGGCCGACGGTCACCTCACCGTCCGGAGCGAACTCGATGCCCGCGTCCGACGCCTGCATGGACGCGGGCATCGCCTGGATCAGTGTGTCGACCCCGAAGGCCAGCCAGGGGTCCGGCAGGACCGCCTGCAGGCACCGGGCGATCCCGGACTTCCCCGAGCTGGAGCCACCGTTGAGCACGATCATCCGGGTCATCACCGCGCCACTCTAGGGCCGTGTCCCCTGTGGTGACACGCCCTTTACCGGCACGACGCCGCCGGGCGCACGGCTCGGGGATCTCACTCCGATGCTCTCACCGGCGCAGCAGGCTGCCTTCGATGCCATCGAAGGCATCAGGATGGTTGATGGGATGGTCACGGAGAACGTCCTCCACGACGGCGAATCCGTTCGTGAGGGTCAAGGCCTCGGGTGCGAGGTCTGCGACGACGCTCTCGGCCGCGTCGGGGAGCTGCCTCACCTGAGCGCTGGTCAGGTAGCCCTCCGCAAGCAGGTCTCCGCTGTGAGCCGCCACACGGCGCAGGGTGAACAGGCGGTGCAGCAAACGCAGCTGGCGCTGCGCTTCGGGGTGAGGAGCCTGGTCGGCGGCGTCCAGAAGAGCTTGGGCAGCCTGGCTGTGTGCGTAGGCGTCGACCAGTTCCAGAGCCGGTGTGACGGCGGTGTTCCATCGGTTGAGGGGATTGCCGGCCGGTGCGCTGCGCAGGCGCGTACGTGCACGCTGGTGCCAGATGCGTTCGATGTCCGCCAACAGGTCTTGGAGGAAGAACGGATCGTCGAGGTCGCGAGCCTCGGGCGGCGCGTCACGGGGCTCCTTCGGAGTGAAGTGTCCAAGAAGCATTTCGCCGGCGGCCTTGACCCAGATGACGAGGTTGTCACCCTCCGCGGTGATGGTTCCCTCGTTGGCTGCCAACTGACCCGCGATTCCGTTGGCCAGGAAGAGCCCCTGTGCACCGCAGCGTTCGCGGCACTCGGTCATGACAGCGCGGGCCCGCCAGGTGATCCAGCCCTTGGCTATGGCTGCGAACCGCTCACCGTTCTCCCGCTCCGGCTCCGTTGCCTGCGCCCACTGCCGTACCGCGGCGCGGTGCAGGAGAGTCGCGGCGTAGGTGGTGGCGATGGCGTCGAGGAGCGGAGCATGGTGGCTGCGGTGAGCGAACAGCGGAACGCTGCCGCCGGCTGTCACGCCGGAAGTCTGCCTCGCGTGGGCGTGCCGTACGGCCACAGCGAGCGCGTGGCGCGTGACGCCGAGGCTGTAGGCGCTCATACAGAGCTTGCCGGCGGTGACGCGGCCGATGGAGTGCAGGAAACGCTTTCGGGGGCTGCCGATCGAACTCGTGAAGTCGCCTTCCGGTGTGAGGCGTCCGTGGTCGGACTGCAGAAGCGCTTCTTGTGGCAGACGGACGTTGTCAAAGGATGTAATGCAGTGGTCGACAGGGGCGGTGGCTGTCTGAGGCAGCCTGCGTATCTCGACTCCTGGCATCGGTCGCCCGGTCTCGTCGCTGAGCGGAGTAAGAAACAGGAAGACGCCCTGGTCTTTGCCGTCCGTGATGAGGCGGGCGGCGACGACAGCGGTTTTGGGACCGCCGGTGGAGCTGGTGTTCGGCATGAACTTGCGGGCGGCCGCACTGGGAGTGTTCAGCACGAACTCGCCCGCGGTTCGGTCGTACGTGGCGGTGGTCTCCAGTTGGGAGGCGCTGTTGCCGTGCCCGGCCTCCGTGCACAGAAACGTTCCTGTACGCCGCAGCTCGACGAACTCCCGCAGATCGCGGTTCGGGCCCGACGTGTGCTCCAGGAGGCTGCCGAGGAAGAGGTTGTAGTGGATGCTCGCCACCGTTCCCAATCCCGCGTCCACCGGGCCGACCCATTCGTGGAGTGCCGCGAGTCGTTCCACATCGACCACGAAGTCCTCGGGGCTGTCGAGCGCCTCGTTGATCAGACGTAAACGCTCGTAGGACAGTGCGGCACGTTCATCAGGCGACAGCCCTTCTCTGAAGCTGAACGGCTCAGTACTGAACAGCTTGCGCCAGGGCTCGTGGAGCTGATCCAGTCGTTCGCCGAAGAGCGCCTGCGTCAGCGCTGCGACGGTTGAAGAGGCCTGGTCAGAGGGGATTGAGGTGTTGATCACTTTCGGAACGCTAGCTCATACGTTCAGTGAGCACGGCGTGATGATCAACACGATTGAGATCACCCGGATGTTGGTACTCGCTCGTTTCGAGGTGCGGGTATCCCTGCTCTCCGGGGGTGCGTGAGGCCCTTCTCGACGCTCCTGATCAATACGCCCAGGGGGCCGTCAATGCCACGCCGCAGAGTGAGAGTTCCGAGCGGTCGGCTGTGCGCGGGGGCGCATTCGGAGCTGTTGCCGGAGTGGGAACACTGCAGCTGCTCACCCTCCTCGGTCATGCCCTCTACACCTCGCAGAGCACCTTCAAGTTGCAACAGGGACGCCATCGGCGAGTACCTCGACACCGTACGCGCCACCAAACGACCGGACCCCGCCTCCGAAGCGCCGCCCGTGCTGTCGTGAGCGGCTGCGGCGGCGGTCAACTCGGCGAGCGCGGCACATGACCCACATGGCCGTCGGCAGAACCGATTCGGCAGCTCCCGTCCGGGTGACGGAACCCTATATCTGACAGTAACCGCAGGTCAGCGGCACAGACTTGGGCCGGTTCCGATTTCTTTCCCGCACAAGGAGTGCCCTTCATGCGTCTTCGTTCCACCGTGGCTGCCGCCTTCGGCGCGCTCGCGCTCATCGTCGCTGTGCCGACCTCGGCCGGCGCGGCCTCCGGAGACTTCGGCTACATGTACAGCGGTCTCGACGGCTCCCCGCGGGTCGCCTTCCTGTTCGACCCGCCGAGCAGGGTGTGCATCACCCTGCCCGAGGTCGCCGACCCCGGTTCGTCGAGCCCCGCCCACTCTCCGCGGAACAACACCGACGCGACCGCCGTTGTCTTCACCGGCGTCGACTGCGAGGGCGAATTCTTCCTCCTCCGGCCGAACGGCGGCCACGCCTCCAGCCGGCTGAAGCTCCGCTCCGTCGCCTTCGGCTGATCCCGCCGGCATCGCGCAGACCGAGAGAGGGGCCGTCCCGGGGGCGGCCCCTCTCTCATGCGGGGAATGAGGGCCGCCCGTCACTGGTTGACGGGACATGCCGACGCACCGTGTGGTCCTTTTGCTGTCCGGAAGTCTGCGCAGCGGCTCCTCCAACGAGACCGTGTTGCGCACCGTGCAGGCTGTGGCGCCTGCGGGCGTGCGGACCGTTCTCTACGGTGGCCTCGCGGCGCTCCCGCACTTCAATCCCGATGACGACGCCGACCCGCTGCCGGAGCCGGTGGTCGCATTGCGTGCGGCGATCGACGAGGCGGATGCCGTTCTGGTCTGTACGCCGGAGTACGCGGGGACCCTGCCGGGGGCGTTCAAGAATCTGCTGGACTGGACGGTCGGCGGCACCGAGATCTGTGACAAGCCGACCGCGTGGGTGAACGCCGCCGCCCCCGGCCGTGGCCAGGGCGCGGAGGCCACGCTGCGGACGGTGCTCGGCTACACCGGTGCGGACATCGTGGAGCCGGCCTGCGTACGGATCACCGTGGACCGGAACGCGGTCGACGCGGACGCGGTCATCACCGATCCGGGCGCCCGCGAGCAGTTGGGGCGGGTGCTCGGGCTGCTGACGGGCCGGGCCGCGGAGGTCGAGCGCGGATAGGTCACACTCATAGACCCTTCCCAGGCCGGGGACGTGATCGGCATGACCACCCTGCCCCTCAGCGACCGCGCCTACGTCGACGCGGTCGCCGCTCTACGGTCCGATGGACCGTCTCACGGCCGGGACTCTTGGTCAGATGCCGGGAGTGGCGAGGTAGGTGAATCCGTCTGCTGCCAGGGCGGTCCCGGCGGCGTTGGTGACCCGGACGTCTGACGGGCCGGGCGCGCCGTCGGTGGTGGGCGGGGCGACCACGGACAGGGTGGTCGCGTTGATGACAGTGAACGGGGCGGGAACGGCACCGAAGGTGACCGAGTCGGTCGTGTCGAAGTTGGTGCCGGTGATGGTCACTGCCGTCCCTCCGGACGCCGGGCCGGAGTTGGGGGCGATGGTGGTGATGGTGGGGTTGTCGATGTAGGTGTAGGACAGGCCGTTGTTGGTGCCGCCTGCGGTCGTCACACTCACCGACACGGTTCCGGCCGCGGCACCTGCGGGCACTGTGACGCTGACCTGACTGTCGGAGATCACCGTCGGGGTGGCGGTGACAGCGCCGAAGGACACACTGGTCGCGGTGGACAGCCCGTTGCCGTTGACGGTGATGCTGTTGCCGCCGCCCAGCGGGCCGGAGGTGGCACTCAGTGAGGACTCGAACGGGGCGCCGACATAGAAGAACGGCACCGGGTTGCTGGTCCCGCCCGGGGTGGTCACGGTGACACCGACCGTGCCGGCCCCCGAGGGGGACACGGCAGTGACCTGGGTCGGCGAGACCTGGGTGACGCCCGTCGCGGACTTGGAACCGAACTTCACCGCGCCGGCGTTGGACAGGTTCGTGCCGGTGATGGTCACCAGAGTGCCGCCACCGGTGGAACCCTCGTTCGGAGAGATAGGCATGACTGTTCTCCCTTGCTGGATGAGACGGACGGAGAAACCACGAACCGGCCGATCAGCCACACCGCCTGACAGCCGGCAACCAGCCGGCAATCCAGGTGAGCGAGCAGTTCCAGAGGGACATGCGATGCCGCACGGCAGCCGCCCTGCGCACAGACGCAGAAAACCGGCGGACGTCGCCATTACCACGTTTCCTCGGCACGGGATGGGCGACCCGCCGGTTCGATATCCACAGTGACCCATGCGGCCGCATAATCAACAAGGGCATAAGCAGAAGAATCAGCCATATGGAGTACACCGAGACGAGGTCGGCCAGCAGATGGAGCTTGTCGGCGGTGAGCTCAGCACTGGGCACGCAACCGGCCCCGCGCCGCCACCGGCACCACCGACCTCTCGTAGGCCAGGGCGCCAGGCTGGACACTGCGGGCCCCGGGATTCCTCGGGGCCCGCAGTGAACCGTTCCGGGTTTGATGGAGACTCTCGTCAGGGCGAGGCAACTGCGGCCCGCCCGGCGGGAGTCGGGCGACCGAGTGACTGTCGGCAGGGGCTCCGGGGTCAGGCGCTGATCGCCCAGATGAGGGTGATGGTGCCGACGAATCCGATGGCGCCGAGGGTGGTTCCGGCGATTGCGGTCCACAGGCGGCCGGTGCCGTGGCGGGCGTAGTGGATGCCCGCCGCACCGAGGGTGACGGCGAGGGCTCCGGCGAGGATCGCCCATGGGAACGTGACGAACGCGAGCGCGAGCCCGGGCACCCATGCAGCTATGGCGGAGATGGCAGAGAAGGCGCCGAGGACGAGTGCGGTGGGGCCCAGGGCGACGGCGGGTGTGTCGGTTCGGTCGGGCACCGTCGGCTCAGGCATGAACCGTTCCCCCTTTTGAACGAGTTCAAATCGTGCGCCAAGCATAGCGCCGGGAGGGCGGCGGAGTGGCCGAGGGCAGGGCATGGCGAAGCCCCGCCGGCCGGGCGGGGCTTCGGGGCCGGCCGCGGCGGCCGAGCACGGGTGCGGTCGGCTCCATGCACTCGTCGGCGCCCCGCCTGCGGCGCGATGGCAGAATCGGATGAATGACGACGTCTTGTGGGCCCGGACCCGCACCCGAGCCCTGGTCGTGCGACGGGCCGATGCACGCCGACCTTCTCGCGGCGAAGGCGCTGGTCTACGACCCGTGCGGGTTCATATGTTCCCGGCCGGTGCCCGAGGCGGAGAGCGCCGAGTACGGGGCGCATGTACTCACCGTGGACGGCGCAGCCGTCAGGTTCCGGGTGGCCAGGACGACCCCGACGAAGGTCGGCCAGTTCGTGACGGTGTGGAAGCGGTCCGCCGGTGGGCCGATTCAGCCCTACGACTCCGAGGACCCTGTCGATCTCTTCGTCATCAGCACCCGTGACGCCGGCCATTTCGGGCAGTTCGTGTTTCCGCGGGACGTGCTCTGCGAGCGGGGCATCGTGTCGAGGAACGGTTCCGGTGGGAAGCGCGCCTTCCGCGTCTACCCGCCCTGGGTGAAGACGACCAATCGCCAGGCCGGCCGTACGCAGGAGTGGCAGGCGGACTATTTCCTGCGTGTGGGCCTGCCCACGGAGGAGGGTGGGGCGGTCGACCCGGGCCGGTCCCGGGCGCTCTATCACCCGTGACGGCGCGGCCCGCCCGGCGCGGTCGGCACAGGACGGCAGCCGTCAGCGGTAGTCCTCCGGGTGGCCCTGCATCCAGGTGTTGATGCGGTCGCGGGTGCCGATCAGTTCGGAACGGTGCTTCTCCAGGCTGGCCGTGGAGGTGTCACCGTTGAGCGTCTTGCGCAGGGCGCTGATCCAGGCCAGCGGCTCCTTGAAGTGGCCGGGGCCCTGGGCGTCCGCCTTCATCGCCTTGTCCAGGCGCGCCAGCTCGTCGTTGACCCGGCCCAGGAAGTAGGCACAGTTCGCCGATCCCGGGGTGCAGCTGTCGTTCAGCGTGGCCTGGAGACCCGCGAAGGCGTCGCGTACGGCCTCCGGCCTGTTCCCGGCGGCCCCGGCTTCCGCACTCGCCTCGTCCGAGGCGCTCTTCGCCGCGGTGGCGTCGTCGGCCGCCTTGGCCACGGCCGACGCCTTCGCGGACGGCGCCGCATAGGGAACGTCGTCGCCCGGTCCCTGCGAGGTGGAGACGCTGGTGCAGCCCACCAGGAACGCTCCGAGAACCGCCGCCGCGGCCACGGCCGTTGCAGCGCCGCGCGCGTTGGTGCGGATGGACATGAGGCCCCCCTCTTCCGGTTGGCCCAGACCTTACATCCCCGGTCCGGCGTCGCCCCCGTTCCTCACCCCGTGATCAGGGTCTGCAGCGCGGGTGCGTACAGGTCCGCGATGTGTTCGGGGGTGGCGTCCGCGCCTGCGCCCTCGCGGTGGAGGCTGAGGGTGGCGCCGAGGCCGAGGAGGTGGCCGGCGATCAGTTCGGCGCGCAGGGTGCGTTCGGGGCCGGTGAGGCGGGCGGCCAGGGCGTCGGTTACCTGTTCGTGGAAGCGGTCGCGCAGCAGGGAGCGTTCGTCACGGTTGCCGAGCGAGAAGACGACCCGCAGCAGTGGGTCGGACTGCAGTTCGCGGCGGCGGCTCACCAGCGTCACCACCATGTGGCGACCCAGCATGTCGAGCGGCGCGTCGAAGAGTTCGGCGGCTGCGGGGCCGAAGTCGGCGACGGTGTTGAAGAGTTCTTCCTTGCGGCCGAAGTGCTTGACGACCAGGGACGGGCTCACTCCGGCGTCGGCCGCGATCCCCCTTATGGTCACCTCGGCGTAGGGGCGCTGCGTGAACGCCCGGCGGGCGGCGCGCAGGATCGCGTCCCGGCCCGTGCCCGGATCGACAGCGGTCGGCTCCGGTCCCGGGGCCGGAGCCGGGGCCGGAACGGTGGCCTGGCGGCTGGTCATGCGCCCTCCTGGATCGGCATCGTCCGCACACCGTCCTTCCGGTCGCCCGGGGCGTTGCGGCTCTCTTCGACCGTACCCGCCATGGGCGTACGGCTGCCCGGCAGGCACAGCGTGACCAGCAGCGCCGCGAGCGCCGCGCCCGCCGCGATCAGGAAGACCACCTGGTAGGCGTGGAGCGTCGGGGCCGTCCGGCCGCCCGCCAGGAACGTGATGTTGGCGAGGACCGCGGCCACCGTCGCGCTGCAGAAGGCCTGCCCGATCGACCGCATCAAGGTGTTGAGGCCGTTGGCCGCGCCCGTCTCACCGACCGGGACGCCGCGCATGACCAGCGCGGGCAGCGCCGAGTACGCGATGGCCGTGCCCGAGGCGACGACCGTCGCACCGGCGATGATCAGCCAGAAGCTGTGGCTGGTGAAGTACCGCACCACATAGCCGGCCGCGATCACGCCCGCCGCCAGCGCCAGACTCACCTTCGGACCGTACTTCGCGGAGATCCGCGCCGAGACCGGCGAGAGCGCCACCATCATCACGCCGCCCGGCAGCAGACACAGCCCGCTGACGACGAGCGAGGCGCCGAGCCCGTAACCCGTCGCCTTCGGCTCTTGCACCATCTGCGCGGTGACCAGGGAGTTCGCATAGAAGGCGAAGCCGATCAGCAGGGCGGCGACGTTGGTGAGCAGGACGGCCGGACGGGCCGAGACCCGCAGATCGACCATCGGCGTCGGGACGCGGAGCTCGTACGCACCCCAGACCAGCGCCACGACGACGGCGGCCACCAGCAGACCGACCGTCCGCGCCGACGTCCAGCCCCAGTCGGCGCCCTGGGTGACCGCGAGCAGCAGACAGACCAGGGCCCCGGACAGCCCCAGCGCACCGACGGCGTCGAAACGGCCACGGGTACGGAGCGGGGATTCCGGTACGCACCGCAGCACCAGCACGATGTCGATGACGCCGATCACTCCCAAGACCCAGAACATCGTGTGCCAGTCGAAGTTCTCGACGACGAGGGCGGCGACCGGCAGCCCGACCGCCGCGCCGATGCCGAGTGTGGAGCTCATCAGCGCCACGGCGGACAGCACCCGCTCGGGCGGGAGTTCGTCGCGCAGGATGCTGATGCCCAGCGGTACGACGGCGAGCGCCGCACCCTGCAGGGCGCGGCCGGTGATCAGCACCCCGATGTGGGAGCTGACCGCGCACAGGACCGAGCCCACCACCAGCACCATGAGCGAGGCGACGAGCACCCGCCGCTTGCCGTACATGTCACCGACCCGGCCCAGGACGGGCGTGAAGACGGCGCCGGTGAGGAGGGTGACGGTGACCAGCCAGCTCGCGGCGGCGGGGGTCGCGCCGGTGAGGGCCGGGATGTGCGGGAGGAGCGGGACGACGATCGTCTGCATGACCGCGACCACGACACCGCAGAACGCGAGGACGCCTACGGCGAAACGGGGATGCGGGGCCTCGTCCGTGGCGGCGGTCGGGGCAGGTATGTCCGCGGGCATGGCTCTCCGTACGGTGCTCGGCGGCAGGGGCTTCGCGCAGGGGTGCACGCTCGTTCACCCCAAGGGTAAACGCTTGTGCACCCCCTCGGCGACAGGAAGTCCGCACGCCGCGTTAGCCTCGAAGACCCGGGCTCCGGGTCCGGACAACTCAGACAAGAAGGCGAAGGTGGCTGCGATGGCGAAGGTTCCGGCAGCGGCGGTGGCGGCGAGCGGGCTGGTCGGCGGGTACGCCGTCGCACGGTGGACCAAGAAGCGGCCGCTGGGCGGGGTCGCCCTCGCCGCCGCGGGCAGCGTCGCCGCGTACGAGTGGAACCGGCAGGCCGGGCCGCGCGCGGCCGTCGGGCTGACCACCGCGTATGTCGCCGCGTTCGCCGGTTCGCACCCGCTGGCCAAGAAGGTCGGCGCCTGGCCCGCCGTCTTCGCCGTGGCGGGCAGCGTGGCCGCCGCGTCGTGGGCGGTCACCCGCCGGGCCGCCTGAATCGCGTACGGATTGCCGGTGATCAGCCGGTGATCATCTGCCGGACGCGTTGAACGCGGGCGGGACCATGTGCGTATTCAAGGGCACTCCCCCGCGTAAGCCGGGTGCGTATCCGTACGACAGGACGGGTACGCACCCGGAACCCTCAAGGCTCCGCCGAGCCGGAAACCGGGCCCTACGCCCCCAGTGCCCGCGACACCGTATAGATCAGCAGCCCCGCCAGCGCACCCACCACCGTGCCGTTGATCCGGATGAACTGCAGGTCACGGCCGATGTGCGCCTCGATCTTCTTCGATGTCTGGTCCGCGTCCCAGCTCGCGACCGTGTCACTGATCAGCGACGTGATCTCCGCGCGGTACGTCGTGACGACATAGACCGCCGCGTCCTCCAGCCAGCCCTCCAGCTTGGCCTGCATCCGCCCGTCCGTCGCCAGCCGCGCGCCGAACGTCAGCAGTGAGGCCCGCGCGCGCAGCCGCAGCTCGCTCTGCTCGTCGTCCGCAGCCGCGATTATCATCGTGCGCACCGACGACCAGGCCGATGCGATGACCTCCTGGACCTCGCCGCGCCCCAGGATCTCCGACTTCAGCCGCTCCACCCGTGCCCGGGTGTCCGAGTCCGTCTGGAGGTCGGCCGCGAAGTCCGTCAGGAACGTGTCGATCGAACCGCGCGCCGGGTGCCCCGGCATGTCCCGCATCTCCGTGATGAAGCGCAGCAGTTCCTTGTAGACCCGCTCCCCCACCCGCTTGTCGACGAACCGCGGCGTCCAGCCCGGTGCCCCGCCCTGCACCGCGTCCATCACCGAATCGCCATGCAGCACCAGCCAGTCGTGGGCGCGCACACAGATCAGGTCCACCATCCTGCGGTGGCCGCCGTCCGCGACGATCTTCTCCAGCATCTTGCCGAGACCGGGAGCGATCTCCGCCGCATTGGCCCGCCGGGTGATCGCCTCACCCACCACGGCCTGCACATCGGAGTCCCGCAGCACCGTCAACGCACCGCGCAGCGCGGTCGACAGCTCGGCGGTCACCCGGCCGGCGTGTTCCGGCTCGGCGAGCCAGGCGCCGAGCCGGCCACCGATACCCAGGGCATGGATACGGCTGCGTACGACATCGCCGGAGAGAAAATTCTCGCCTACGAAGGAACCCAGGGAGGCTCCCAGCTGGTCCTTCTTGGTGGGGATGATGGCGGTGTGCGGGATCGGCAGGCCGAGCGGACGCTTGAACAGCGCCGTGACGGCGAACCAGTCGGCCAGCGCACCCACCATCCCCGCCTCGGCCGCCGCGGCGACGAAGCCCGGCCAGCCGCCCACACCCGCGTTCTTCGCCCAGGTGGCGAGGACGTACACGAGGGCGACCAGCAGAAGGAGGCCCGTGGCCGTGGTCTTCATCCGGCGTACGCCGCGACGCTTCTCCTCGTCGGCTGCGGTGTACGCGAACGAGGCGAGGGGGGCCGGGCGGCCCCCGCTTGCGGGACGGGCCGCGCCCGCCACCTGCTCCCGGGCACGCTCCGGCCGCCCCGCACCCTGTTCCCCGGGTCCGGTCCCATCGATCCGTTCCATCCGCTCCACCCGTCCGCGTACGCATCGCCCCCGGTGTCCCGTACGCATTGTCCTTACCTGACGTACTCCCGGGCCGCACGTCGAGTTCCCGACACCTTGCCCCATCATGGGATCAGTCCGATTAACCACGAGGAGACACACCGTCCATGCCCAGGCGCCAGGGGTACGCCCTGCACACCGCCCTCGTGGCGGGCACCGCCGCGCTCGCCGCCGGCGTGGCGTTCGCCGGCTCCCTGCTCTTCTCCGGCTCCGGCACCCGGTCGCAGCAGACCGCCGCACCCGACCCGCGGTCCGTGGCCCGTACGCCCGCCGCACCGGCCCACTCCACCGGCCTCTGGCTCGGCACCTGGGCGGCGGCCCCCACCACCGGGGTGATCGACACATACAACGGCAGCGACCTGACCCGGCGCACCATCCGTAACGTCGTACACACCAGCATCGGCGGCGACGCGGCCCGCATCACCCTCTCCAACCTCTTCGGCACGCACCCGCTGGTCGTGGACCACGCCACGGTCGACACCCGCCCCGTGACCTTCCGGGGCGCCGCCGCCGTGACCGTCGCCGCGGGCGGACAGATCGTCAGCGACCCGGTCCTCGTCCCGGTCGCCGCCGACGCCGATCTCGTCGTCACCCTGCGCACCCCCACCGCCGAGGGCCCCGTCACCATCCACCCGGGCACCCACCAGACGTCGTACGTGGAGGACGGGCGGGGCACCCGGCGCACCACCGACTGGCGCTACCTCACCGCCGTCGACGTACACAACGAGACCGCCGCCGGAACGATCGCGGTGATCGGGGACTCGCTCACCGCGGGCACCGGCTCCACCCTCGACGCGAACAGCCGCTGGCCCGACGTGCTCGCCGACCGGCTGCACGGCCGGTACGGAGTGGTCAACGCCGGCATCGCGGGCAACCGCATCCTGCGCGACGGACGCGGTGTACGGGCGAGCGCCCGCTTCGACCGCGACGTACTGGACGCCGCCGGGGTGAAGACGGTCGTCATCGCGCTCGGCATCAACGATGTGCAGCAGTTCCCGCAGGAGACCGACCCGCAGCGCATCGCGGACGCGCTGCGCTCCATGACCCGGCGCGCCCACGCACGCGGACTGCGGGTCGTCGGGGCGACGCTGATGCCGTACGAGGGGTTCCGCACCTGGACACCCACGCAGAACGCCGTACGGGAACAGGTCAACGAGCTGATCCGGGCGGGCGGGATCTTCGACTCGGTCATCGACTTCGACAAGGCGGCCCGCGATCCGTACCACCCGACCCGGCTGCTGCCCGCCTACGACTGCGGCGACCATCTCCACCTGAACGACACGGGCTACCGGCGACTGGGTTCACTGGCGGACCTGCCGGTCCTGGAGCACAGCGGTCCCGTCTCCGACGAGCTCTGACGCTCCGGGGCCGCCGCAACCGGTTGCCGCAACAACCCGTCGCCCGCGGGTGCGTTGGAGGGGATTGCTCAGCGGGCACCGGGCGGACGGTTGGGTGCCCACAGGTGTTCGGCGTCGCCGGCGGCGAGCCGGTCCCGGTAGACGTCGATCTTGTGGTCGATGAGTCTCAGGTTCTCCTGGAGTTCGGCTATCCCGGCGAGCACCTGGTCACGATGCGACTCGAGCAGGTCCAATCGCTCGTCTTCGTTGCCCCGGCCCGCCGCGACGAGCTCGGCGTAGCGGCGGATGCCCATGATGGGCATACCGGTCGCCCGCAATCTGGTGCAGATGGTGATCCACTCCAGGTCGAACCGACGGTAGCGGCGCCGCCCGCCGTGTGTGCGTTCGACGGGGGTGACGACCAGGCCGGCGCGTTCGTAGTAACGCAGGGTGTGGGCGCTCACTCCGGTACGGCGAGCAGCCTCGGCGATGCTCAGCCCCGTCTCCGGAACCGGCTCGGGCAGCTGTCGGTTGACTTCGAGCACGGTCTAGATCCTAGCGTCCGGGACATGCCAGAACACCTGCCTGAACTCAGCCCTCGCCGCCGGCTCCTGGTGCTCGCGATCTGCTGTGCCAGCGTGATCGTCGTGGTGATGGACATCTCCGTCGTCAACGTCGCGCTGCCGTCGATCCGTCGCGATCTGCACGCCTCCGTGTCCGGCCTGCAGTGGACGGTCGACGCGTACACCATGGTGCTGGCCGGCTTCCTGGTGCTGGCCGGATCCACCGCTGACCGGGTCGGCCGTCGGCGCATCTTCCAGATCGGCCTCGCCACCTTCGGGCTCGGCTCGCTGCTGTGCGGCCTGGCGCCGAGCATCACCTGGCTGATCGCGGCGCGTGCGATGCAGGCCGTCGGCGGCACGATGCTCAACCCGGTGGCGATGGCGATCGTCGCCACCACGTTCCGTGACCCGGTCGAACGGGCCAGGGCCATCGGTGTGTTCGGCTCGATGACCGGTCTGTCGTTGGCTCTGGGGCCGATCCTCGGCGGTGCACTGGTCGACGGTTTCGGCTGGCGCTCCATCTTCTGGATCAACGTGCCGATCGTGGCCGCCGCGATCGTGTGCACCTCGCTGTTCGTGCCCGAGTCCCGCGCCGCCCGGGCCCGCCGGTTCGACCCGGTGGGCCAGACCCTGATGATCCTGGTACTGGGCGGCGTCGTCTTCGCGATCACCGAGTCCCGGCGGTTGGGCTGGACCTCGCCGGTCGTCCTGGGCCTGCTCGCCGTGGCCGTGCTCGGCGTGCTCGGCATCCTCGGCTACGAACCGCGCCGCACCGACCCGCTCCTCGAACTGCGCCTGTTCCGCAGCGTTCCGTTCAGCTCGGCGATCCTGATGGCCCTCTTCGCTCTGTGCGGGTTCGGCGCGTTCCTGTTCGTGACCACCCAGTACCTGCAGGACGTGCGCGGCATGTCGGCGCTGACGGCCGGGCTGTGCCTGCTCCCGGTCGGGGCGCTGGTCGTGGTCCTCTCCCCGTTCACCGGCCGGCTGGTCGGCGTGCGCGGTCCCAGACTGCCTCTGACGGCCGCCGGGGCGGCGCTCGCGCTGGGCGGCGGCGCGTCGCTCTGGCTGGGACCGGCCACCCCGCTGCCGACTGTGCTCTCGGTCTATGTGCTGTTCGGCTTCTTCCTGGGCACCGTCAACCCGCCGATCACCAACACAGCAGTCTCCGGAATGCCCCGCTCGATGGCCGGGGTGGCTACCTCGTTGGCCTCCGCGGGCCGGCAGACCGGCACCACCCTGGGCGTCGCGATCTCCGGAACGATCGGGGGACCGGTCTCGGCCCGCAACGGCACGGCGTTCACCCACGCGGAGCACGGCGTGTGGTGGATGGTGCTCGGGCTGGGTGCCGGCATCGTGGCCCTGGGGCTGCTCAGCACCGGGCGCTGGGCCTTGGGCACCGCCGCGCGAGCGGCGACATTGTTCGAGGAGGTCGACCGTGGCACGCATCTCCGAACAGCCGCTGTCGACGCCCGCAATCGCGAGTTCTAGTCGCCGCGCCCCTCGCCCTTCTCCAGCCTCCCCCGCTCGCGCCTGCGCTCGCGTTCCTCCAACTCCCGGGCTCGCGCCGTGTCCCTCAACCGCTGCTTCTCCGCCTTGCTCCGCTTGCGCTCCACCCGGACGCCGCCCATCAGCGCAAAGCCGGTGATCCGCACCCGCGGGGAGTCCGGGGACACGGTCCCCTCGTCCTTCGATTGCTCACGGAAGCCGCCCATGATGCCGATACCCCTGACCTGGGCGTTCAGCTCCGGCGGGACCTTCACGCGGATACCGCCCATGATCGTGAAGCAGCGGATGACCGCCTCGCGGTCCTCGAAGTTGGCCTCGCGCAAGTCGATCTCGCCGCCGCCCCACATCGCGAACGCGGTGAACTTCCGGCCCACCGTCCAGTTTCCCCGGCGACCGAAACCGCCCCAGAGCGCGAAGGCACCACCCGACGTGGCGGGCTTGCCGATACGGTCCGCCCAGCGCACCGCCGAACCCGTCGCCGCGGCTGCCGGGGCCGAACCCAACGGGGCCACCGCCGTGCCCGGCGCCGGGAGGTCACGCACGAGCGGTTCCAACTCCCCGTACGTACGCGCCTTGTAGGTTGCTTCGAGCCGGTGCTCGAACTCCTCCATCTCCAGCCGGCCCTCGGCCACCGCCTCGCGCAAGGTCTCGGCGACTCGCTCGCGCTCGGCATCGGAAGCGCGCATGTCAGGGAGGTCGCTTGTCATACCGCACAGCCTATTGAACGCGTGCGCTCCCGTCACCGATCTACTGGGCGGTGGCCGACACGTACATCTTCGCGATCACGGCCTCGATGTCCGGCTCCCGCACCGACAGATCGACCAGGGGATACTCCGCGGCAATCCGGGCGACCAGCGGCGCGGCCGACTCCGAGGCCGGGAAGGCCAGCCACTGGCGCGGCCCCTCCACCTTCACCGTACGGACCGAAGGCGCCGACTCCAGCCGGATCGGCGGGAGTTGACGCTCCAGGTCGACCACCAGCATCCGCTCACTCTCGCCCACCTCATGCAGTCCGGCGAGCGCCCCGTCGTACATCAGACGGCCGTGGTCGATCACCATCACACGCTTGCAGAGCTGCTCGATGTCCGTCAGATCGTGCGTGGTGAGCAGCACGGTCGTACCGCGGTCGGCGTTCAAGTCCCGTAGAAATCCCCGGACTTTGGCCTTGGACACGACATCCAGGCCGATCGTGGGCTCGTCCAGGTACAGCACCTCGGGATCGTGCAGCAGCGCCGCCGCGATGTCGCCGCGCATCCGCTGCCCCAGCGAAAGCTGTCGTACGGGTACGTCCAACAGCTCGCCCAGATCGAGGAGTTCGACGCAACGGTCCAGATTCTCGCGGTAGCGGGCGTCGGGAATCCGGTACATCCGGTGCACCAGCCGGTACGAGTCGCGCAGCGGCAGGTCCCACCAGAGCGTGGTGCGCTGACCGAACACCACACCGATGCGGTGAGCCAGCCTCGTACGCTCCCTGGACGGGTCGATGCCCGCCACCCGCAGCCGGCCGCCGCTCGGGGTGAGGATGCCGGTCAGCATCTTGATCGTGGTCGACTTCCCGGCACCGTTCGGGCCGATGTAGCCGACCATCTCGCCGCGCGCGACGCGGAAGCTGATGGAGTCGACCGCTCGCACCCGGCGGCGTTCACTGCGCATGAAGCCGGTCTTGCGGCGCACGTCGAAGACCTTTTCGACGTTGTCGAGCTCGATGAAGCCGGTGTCGGTGCCCTTGCCGTTGTCCGTGCGGATGTCCGTGCCGGTGCCGGTGTGGGTTTCTGCGTTCATGTCCGATGCCCTCGCCCTTGCCCTCGCCCTGCTCGATGTTTTCGTCAACTGCCCGTGCTGCGGTACGCGCGCAGGCCCGAGCGCCAGGCCAGGCCCGCGAGCAGCCAGCACAGGCCCGCCACCACCGGAGGCAGGAACGCCACCCAGTCCGGCAGGCCCAGCGGATAGTCCCGGCCCAGCACATACAGCGCGGGCAGCCAGTTCACGAAGGCCAGCGGCACAACAAACGTGACCCCGCGCACCAGGTCCTTCGAGAAGATCGACGGCGGGTACTGGAGCAGCGTGTTTCCCCCGTACGTGAAGGAGTTCTGCACCTCGGAGGCGTCCTGCGCGACGAACTGGAACGCCGCCCCGGCCACGAACACCGCCGCGAAGATCGCCGCCCCGCTCAGCAGCATCAGCGGAATCATCGCCGCCTTCAGCGGCGTCCACCCGATGTCCAGCGTCACCAGCGCGTACCCCAGGACCAGCACCCCCTGGGTGATCCGCCCCATCCTGCGCAGCGCGAACCGGTCCGCCGCGACCTGGGCGAGCACCGGCACCGGCCGTACCAGCAGCGTGTCCAGCGTGCCGTCGCGCACCCGCCGCCCCAGCCGGTCCATCGAGCCCATCACCAGGTCGGCGAGACCGAACGCGGTGCCCGAGGCCCCGTACAGCAGCGCGATCTCCGCCAGCGTGTAACCGCCCAGCGCATCCACGTGCTGGAACATCAGAAGGATCGCGACGAAGTCGAAGGCGGTCACCGCGAAGTTCCCGAACGCCGTCATCGCGAACGAGGCGCGGTACGCCATCGTCGAGCGCAGCCACATCGTCGCGATCAGCCCGTACGCCCGGACCCCCTCGACGAGCCTCGACCGCTCGACGAACACCACCTCGGGCGTGCCCGCCGCCTCGGCCACCTCCACCGCACCGGCCGTCTCAGCCACCCTGAACCACCACCCTCCTCGTCGCCACCGACTGCACCAACCGCCCCACCAGCAGCAGCGTCAGCGCCCAGCCGCCCTGGAAGGCGTACGCCTCCACCAGCCCCCACCCCGTGCTCTTACCGAGCAGCACATCGGCCGGCACCTGGAGCAGCGACGACCACGGCAGCACCCGCGCCACGTCGCCCAGCACCCCGGGAAACAGCGTCAGCGGCAGCAGCATCCCGGAGAAGAACATCCCGGCCAGGGCCGTCATCTGCGACACCCCCGCCCCGTCCAGCAGCCAGAACGCGGAGAGCGCCACCAGATAGCGAATCGCGAAACTGACCACGACACCGAGCGCCACCGAGACGAGGAAGGCCAGCCAGATCCCCGGCGAGGCGGGCAGCGCCAGATCGAAGGCGAGCGAGCCCAGCAGCATCGGCACGATGCCGCGGCCCAGCAGATGGAACGCCGCCCGGCCCAAGTCACCCGCCAGCCACCACAGTTGGAGGTCGACCGGCCGGTAGAGATCCACCGCGACATCGCCCGTACGGATCCGCTCGATCAGCTCGTCCTCGAAACCGCCGCCCATCATGGCGCAGGTCATCAGCAGCGCCTGCCCCAGCCACACATAGGTGAGCGCCTGGGGCATGTCGTAACCGCCGAGCTGCGGACGCTCGTCCCACAGCGCCACATAGGTGTACGCCATGATGAAACCGAAGACGGTGTTGGTGAACACTCCTGCCGCCGTCGCGGTCCGGTAAGTGGCATAGCGCCGGAACCCACCCGCCGCCACCACCGCGTACAGCCGCACCGCATCCACCCCCATCACCCGGGCGCCCAACGGCGTTGAACACCAAAGCGCAAGACCTTAGTCCAACGAGACGGCCGCCGCGACCGCTTTTCAGGGGTCGATCCGGGGCTTATTCCACAGAAAAGGGCACTATGGGGGAACTGACCGCGGCCGAGGAGTCTGCACGGACATGAGCGACGAGCCACAGCAGCCGAACGGGGAACACGAACCCCGGGGCTGGGACCCCAGGGACCCGTCCGCCCACGGCAGCAACAGCGGCAACAGCGCAGATCGGGGCGGCAAAGCCGGCCGGGCGAACAAGCACAGGCGCCCCAAGCGCACCGGCTGGCGGCGCGCCTCCCCCACCTGGCGGATGGTCCTCGGCGCACTCGTCGTCCTCGCCCTGCTCCTGATCGGCGGCTTCATCGCCGGATACCAGCTCGTCGAGATCCCGCCCGCCAACGCCAGCGCCACCGCGCAGTCCAACGTCTACCTCTACAAGGACGGCAGCGTCATCGCCCGCTCCGGCGAGGTCAACCGGGAGAACATCAAGCTCGCCCAGGTCCCGCTCACCGTCCAGCACGCCGTCCTCGCCGCCGAGGACCGCAACTTCTACTCCGAACGGGCCGTCGACCTCACAGCCATGGCCCGCGCCGCCTGGAACACCCTCACCGGCAAGGGCAGACAGGGCGGCTCGACCATCACCCAGCAGTACGTCAAGAACTACTACCTCGGCCAGGAACAGACCATCATCCGCAAGATCAAGGAGTTCTTCATCGCGGTCAAACTCGACCGCGAGGAGTCCAAGAACCAGATCTTCGAGGGCTACCTCAACACCAGCTACTTCGGCCGCAACGCCTACGGCATCCAAGCCGCCGCACAGGCCTACTACGACAAGGACATCGGCGGCATCACCACCGCCGAGGGCGCCTACCTCGCCTCCCTGCTCAACGCCCCCAGCGCGTACGACGTCGTCGTCCACCCCCAGAACAAGGCCGCGGCCCTCGCGCGCTGGAACTACGTACTCGACGGCATGGTCAAGGAGAAGTGGCTCGCCGCCCACGAACGCGCCACCATGGAATTCCCCGTACCCGGCAAGGTCAAGCCGTCCAGCGGGCTCTCCGGACAGCGCGGCTACATCGTCCAGGCCGTCGAGGACTACCTCACCAGCAACCAGGTCATCGACGAGAACACCCTGGCCACCGGCGGCTACCGGATCACCACCACACTGGAGAAGAAGAAACAGAACGCGCT
Source organism: Streptomyces sp. NPDC037301 (assembly GCF_055602785.1). NCBI lineage: Bacteria > Bacillati > Actinomycetota > Actinomycetes > Kitasatosporales > Streptomycetaceae > Streptomyces > Streptomyces sp. NPDC037301. Next base: position 12,823 of record NZ_JBVJWD010000041.1, on the reverse strand, counting down.
CGTCAAAGCCGTCGACGACAACGTCATGTCCCGGACGAGCACAGAGCGCGAGGCCGACCGCAACGTCCGCGTCGGCGGCGCCTCCATCGACACCGGCACCGGCCGGGTCGTCGCCATGTACGGCGGCATCGACTACACCAAGCAGTACGTGAACAACGCGACCCGACGCGACTACCAGGTCGGCTCCACCTTCAAGCCCTTCGTCTTCACCTCCGCCGTCGCGGGCGGCTCCACCACCCAGGACGGCCGGCGCATCACCCCCAACACCGTGTACGACGGCACCAACAAACGCATGGTCCAGGGCCCGAACGGACCCACCGGATACGCCCCCGCCAACGAGGACGACATCAGCTACGGGCCCATCACCGTCCGCATCGCCACCGACAAGTCCGTCAACGCCGTCTACGCCCAGATGGCCGAGGACGTCGGCCCCGACAAGGTCAAACAGACCGCCATCGACCTCGGCATCCCCAAGAACACCCCCGATCTCACCCCCTACCCGTCCATCGCGCTCGGCGTCGCCACCGCCAGCGTCCTCGACATGACCGAGGCGTACGCCACCCTCGCCAACCACGGCAGGCACGGCGCGTACACCCTCGTCGACAAGATCAGCAAGGGCGGCGAGGACCTGGAACTCCCCGGCAGGAACACCGAACAGGCCGTCAGCCGCGAAGCCGCCGACACCACCACCGCCGTCCTCCAGAGCGTCGTCGAGAGCGGCTCCGGCATCGCCGCCCAGGGCGCCGGCCGCCCCGCCGCAGGCAAGACCGGCACCGCCGAAGAGGACAAAGCCGCCTGGTTCGCCGGCTACACCCCCGACCTCACCACCGTCATCGCCGTCATGGGCCAGGACCCCGACACCGGCGCACAGAAACCGCTCTACGGAGCACTCGGCCTGGCCCGCATCAACGGCGGCGGCACGCCCGCCCAGACCTGGGCCCAGTACACCGAGGCCGCGCTGCGCGGCACCACGGTCGAGAACTTCGACCTCAGCCTCGAAAGCGGCGCCGAAGAAACCGCCCAGCCCACCGAGGAGAACTCCAGCCCCGGCACCACCGGAACACCGTCCGAGACCCCTTCCAGCACACCGCCCAGCAGCCCCGGGAGCACCCCGCCCAGCAGCCCGTCGACCCCCGGGATCAGCGAACCCGCCACCGGCGGCACGAACACCGGCACACCGCCCGGCGGCGGAACGGAAATCGGCGGCGCCGAGAACGGCGGCGGGGACAACGGCGACCGGGACCGCTACGACTTCCTCCCGGGCGCCCGCGGAACCCCGGCACCCCCGGCCACCCCGGCACCGCAGGGCACCCCGGCGCCGCGTCAGTGACCCGAGGTCGCCTTCAGCCCCACCACGGCCACCAGCAGCAGAGAAACGAAGAAGATCCGGGCGGCGGTCACCGGCTCACCCAGCACCACCATGCCGAGAACCGCCGCACCGGCCGCACCGATACCGACCCACACGCCGTACGCCGTACCGATCGGCAGCGTCTTCGCCGCATGGGACAGCAACACCATGCTCATCACGATCCCGAGGCCCGTGAACACACTCGGCCACAGCCGGGTGAACCCCTCGGTGTACTTCATCCCGATCGACCAGCCCACTTCGAGCAGACCGGCGACAACCAGCAGAACCCACGCCATGACAGAACCTCCGACGAAACAGAAAACGCGAACAACACGGGGTGCGTCGTCTTTGCATAGCCCGGTACGGCGCGTCTCGTCGGGGTCACACCACCGTAGCAAAGAACATGCAAAGGGCCTGGTGACACTGGTCACCAGGCCCCACTCGCAACTGCTGCCGCCTACAGATACAGCCCGGTCGAATCCACCGACCCCTCGAACCGGTCCGCCGCCACCGCATGCAGATCCCGCTCGCGCATCAGCGCATACGCCACACCGCGCACCTCGACCTCCGCACGGTCCTCGGGGTCGTACAGCACCCGGTCGCCCGGCTCCACCGTCCGCACGTTCTGCCCCACCGCGACCACCACGGCCCAGGCCAGCCGACGGCCGACCGCAGCCGTCGCCGGAATCAGAATGCCGCCACCCGAGCGGCGCTCGCCCTCCGGCGTATCGGACCGGACCAGCACACGGTCATGGAGCATGCGGATGGGCAGCTTGTCGTCGGTGTTCTCGCTCACGCCCCGCAACCTACCTGTCCGCCGCAGCTCCGCACGCCTCCGGGGTACACAGACCTCGGCATCAGTTCTTCCGCCGCCGCTTCGACACCGCGAGCAGACCCACGACACCCACCGCGAGCAACGCCGCCGGAATCACCCGCTCCAGACGCGGAGCGCCGTCCTCGGACACAAACTGCGCCTTCACGTCCGACACCGTCCGGTTCACCGCCACAAAAGCCCGCCCGGCCGTCCGGTCCATGGCCTCGGCGGCCTTGGCCTTCGCATCACCCATGATCGTCTTCGGGTGCACCCGCACCCCGATCTCATCGAGCACCACCGCAAGCTGCTCACGCCTGCTGATGATGTCCGCCTCGATCTGCGCAGGGGTCCTGGCATCCGACACTGCGCCGCCTCCGTGGTCCTCGTCCGGTAAACCTTCATCGACAGTCTGTCAGCTCGACCGCCCACGTTCCCGGCGGCACCCCTATTACGCTCGGTCCCGTACACCCCACGTGCCACCTGAGGAGAACCATGAGCGAGCGACTCCAGCCCGGCGACACCGCCCCCTCCTTCACCCTCCCCGACGCCGACGGCAACGAGATCTCGCTCGCCGACCACAAGGGCCGCAAGGTCATCGTCTACTTCTACCCGGCCGCCCTCACCCCCGGCTGCACCAAGCAGGCCTGCGACTTCACCGACAACCTGGACCTGCTCGCCGGCGCCGGATACGACGTCATCGGCGTCTCCCCCGACAAGCCCGAGAAGCTCGCCAAGTTCCGCGAGAAGGAAAACCTCAAGGTCACCCTGGTCGGCGACCCCACCAAGGAGACCCTTGAGGCATACGGCGCCTTCGGCGAGAAGAAGCTCTACGGCAAAACGGTGACGGGCGTCATCCGCTCCACGATCGTCGTGGACGAAGAGGGCAAGGTCGAACGAGCCCTCTACAACGTCAAGGCCACCGGCCACGTAGCCAAGATCATCAAGGACCTCGGAATCTGACCCGAGCCCGTCGAGGACCGCCTCGGACGGCCGAGAGGATGTGAGGGACATCCCATTCGGCCATCGATCTGGTTTGCAGCCGCCATGACCGCGCAGAAGCCTTTCCCGGAACACCCACCCGAGGAAAGGACCCGGCCATGGCGGCCTCCGACCCCCATCAGGCGGCCGATCCGGAAGCGGTCAAACGCCACCCCACCCTTCCGGCAGTAACCGGCCGACGCTGATCCTCTGCATCTGCCTCTCCCTGGTCTGCATGCTCGGCACCATGTCCGCCACCCTCCCGGCCCTCTTCCCCACCCAGGTCCGCTACGGCTCCCTCTCGGTGGACTACAACCTCTCGGCCTCCCTCTTCGGCGGTACGACCCCGCTGGTGATCACAGCCCTGATCAGCTGGAGCAGCGCCAACCTGATGCCGGCCTACTACGCGATGGCGGCTGCCCTGGTCGGCGTGATCGCCGTGGCCTGCATAAAGGAGACCGCCCGGAAGCCGTTGGCCAGCTCCCCGCCCTCGGTGGAGGCACATGAGGAGGCGGCAGAACTGGCCGCGGCCCAGACACTGGATCCGAGGTTCTGACCCCGGGACTCCGCCCCTCGATGGAATGGCCTGCACCGCTTCAGCCTCGATTAAGACGTCGTTTCTTATGGCGGTTGTCGGTCGTTGAGCGGTGTATGACGGACCTGGTTGAGCGGCTGGTGCCGGACGAGTTGTGGGTGCTGTTTCGGCGGGTGGTGCCTGCGACGGAGGTGAAGCGTCCGCAGGGCGGGGGCCGGCGCCGGGCGGGTGACCGCGAGGCGTTGGCCGCGATCGTTTTCGTGGCGACGTCGGGTTGCACGTGGAGGCAGCTGCCTCCTGCGTTCGGTCCGTGCCGGCAGACGGTGTACCGGCGTTTCGCCCAGTGGAGCCGGGACCGGGTCTGGGCCCGGCTCCACCGTGTCGTTCCTGATGAACTCGGTGCCCGTGGCGAGCTGGACTGGTCGCGATGTGCGATCGATTCCGTCAGCCCCCGGGCTGCAAAAGGGGGCCACTGACGGGACCGAATCCGACCGACCGAGGCAAGTTGGGACCGAAGATTCACTTGATCACGGATCGGAACGGACTGCCGCTGTCGCTGGGTATCTCCGGCGCGAACACGCACGACAGCCAGGGACTGGACCCCCTCGTCCGCGGCATCCCGCCCATCCGTTCCCGCCGTGGCCCGCGCCGCCGACGGCCGGCGAAGCTGCACGGCGACAAGGGCTACGACTATGACCACCTGCGGCGATGGCTCCGCTCTCGCGGCATCACGCCTCGGATCGCGCGTAAAGGCATCGAGTCCTCACAGCGCCTCGGCCGACACCGCTGAGTGGTCGAGCGCACGGTGTCCTGGCTGGCCGGCTGCCGCCGCCTTCATCGCCGTTATGAGCGCAAGCCGGAATACTTCCTCGCGTTCGTCGGTATCGCTGCCGTCCTCATCGGCTACCGGCGACTTTGATGCGTGATGACCCTCACGCCTGTCAGCCGACCTGACGGGCTGCAGCCATGATCTCAGCGACAATGCGTGCCTTGAGCGCGGAGTAAGCGAGCAGAGTGGGGGCTTGGCCCGCTGCTTCACGCTTGGTACGGGCATACCGTCGTGCCAGCTCCGGATGGGCAATGAGGAAGTCCCGGAAGAGAATATTGTCCTTCCATAGTTGCCCGTTGCGTTCCATGACGTGGATGTTGGCAGGGCACACGGAGCGCCTCCTGAGGTACTCGCGTCCCGGGACACCGGCGGGGCCAAGATGCTCGAATCCCAAACGCTGGATGGCCTCGACGACGGCCGGGATACGAGCGGACGCACAGCCCACCTGCACGTCGATGACCGGCTTTGCGTCCAGCCCGGGCACGGACGTGGAGCCGATGTGTTCGACGTCAGCGGAGGCCCACGCCAGCTGACGTGAGACGTCACGGACGAGCGCATGCCCCACCTGTGCCCAGGCTGGGTCATAGGGCACAACGTGGATGGGCTCATCGAGATCCACCATGACGCCAGAGTAACGACAGCCGGCGCACCGGGTGGGTGCGCCGGTAGTAGTCGACTCATCCAACCATTAGAAACGATGTCTAAAGCGGTGCGGGCCATTCCGCATATTTTCAGATATCGGACGTGACTTCCCGATAAACGGTTCGTTGTTCCGTACGAGGCCGCGAACGTGCGGTCGGATACGGAGGGGGCATGTCGTTAAGCCCGTACACGCGCGAGCGCCTAGAACAGGCTGCCTCGTCATCGAGGACACTGTCCGAGGCACTGACGAAACTCGGGGTCGATCCGAAGAGTTCAACACGGCGATACATCACCGATCGCATGAGGAAAATGGGCATAGCCACCGGACACTTCGAGCGCGAGGGCACGCGCTGGACAAGGGAAGTCCTGGAGCCTGTGATCGCTTCCTCGACAAACATGTGCCAGGTGCTGCGGAGTCTTGGCCTTGAAGTGGTGGGCGGTCATCACGCTCACATCAGCCGCCGAGTGAAGGCTCTCGGCATCGACACGTCGCACTTTGCGCAGCCCCCGCAGGAAAGGGGAAACAAGACGCCGTCGCCCCGAGGAACTTCTGATCGACCAGGATCCGTCCAATGCGCGCCGGATACCGGGCGACCGACTCAAGCGCGCCATGATTGCCATCGGCACCGAGGAGCGCTGTGCGATGTGCGGCGCAGAGCCGACCTGGCGGGGCCGACCGCTCCCGCTTGAGGTCGATCACATCGACGGCAACTGGCGGAACAATCAACCCCGGAATCTACGTCTGCTCTGCCCTAACTGCCACTCGACGACAGACACTTACCGGGGTCGCGGCAAAGGACGTCATAACTCGGCGGCAGGTACGACGCGGTGAGCACCGGCATCCGATACACACGCGAACGGCTGGCTGAAGCAGCCGAGAAATGCGACGACATCGACGAAGTCATCACTTTCCTGGACACACGTCCTTACGGACAACTCCGCCGGCATCTCTTCAAGCGCTTCGAACACTTCGGTATCGACATCTCACACCTCCGCAGCCGCGTCTACCGTAAAATCCGGCCACGTCCCTCCAGAGCGGAGCTCAGCGAAGCCGTCGCCGCGTCCATTTCCATCGCGGGCACGCTCCGGCTACTGGGGCGGCTCGACACCACGAGCGAGCGGAACCATCTGCGGCGTTGGATCGCCGAGGACGGTCTCACCACTGCACATTTTCTGGGCCAGGGTCATCAGCGAGGGCGAGCTGGCCCCACCCCGCTGAAGACCGCCAAGCATGTGCTGCTCAAGCACGATGGCGAGCGCCGCACGAAGACCGTCCTACTCCGTCGCGCTCTGCTGGAGATCGGTGTCCCCGAGGAATGCGCCGAGTGCGGAACCGGCGCCGTGTGGCAGGGCAAGCCGATGACGCTGGAAATCGATCACATCAATGGCGACTGGCGCGATGACCGTCAGGAGAACCTCCGTCTGCTCTGCCCGAACTGTCACGCTGTCACGGCCACTTGGTGTAGAGGTGGCAACCTGCGCCGTGACGTCTGACATTGGCAACAGGGGTCTTCCTCGTACCTGCCACCGTCAGCCCACAGAGGGAAGTAAGCTAGGCGCTGCTATGCGCCCGTACGCCATCTGGTTGAGCGGCGATCTTTAGGTGGTCGTGTATGTCGGTTCGAATCCGACCGGGCGCACCGAACACAGAGATGCCTGGTCTCCTCCCGGGAGGAGACCAGGCATCTCTGTGTCACCCCACCAGCTCCCGCACCACCGGCACCAGCGCCCGGAACGCCTTGCCGCGGTGGCTGATCGCGTTCTTCTCCGCCGGGGTCAGTTCCGCGCAGGTGCGGGTTTCGCCGTCCGGCTGGAGGATCGGGTCGTAGCCGAAGCCGTTCGTGCCGGACGGGGTGTGGCGCAGGGTGCCCAGCAGGCGGCCCTCGACCACGCGTTCCGTGCCGTCGGGGAGGGCCAGGGCTGCCGCGCAGGCGAAGTGGGCGCCGCGGTGGGGGTTGTCGATGTCGGAGAGCTGGGCCAGGAGCAGGTCCAGGTTGGCCCGGTCGTCGCCGTGGGTGCCGGCCCAGCGGGCGGAGAAGATGCCGGGGGCGCCGCCGAGTACGTCCACGCAGAGGCCGGAGTCGTCGGCGATGGCGGGGTGGCCGGTGGCCTTCGCGAGGGCGTGGGCCTTGAGGAGGGCGTTCTCGGCGAAGGTGACGCCGGTTTCCTTGACGTCGGGAATGTGGGGGTACGCGTCCGCGCCGACGAGCTCGTGGTCGAGGCCTGCGTCGGCGAGGATCGCGTGGAGTTCGGTGATCTTCCCGGTGTTGCGGGTGGCGAGGATGAGGCGGGTCATGTCACCCAGTATCGGGGGTGATCAGGGGGTGCAGACCTTGCCGATCTCCTTGGCGGCGTCGGTGACCGAGGTGATGTCGGGGGTGGCGTCGCCCTTGTCTACGGCGGTGCGGACGTTCTTGACACCGGCCTGGAGGTCGTCGACGGCTTTGGAGAGGTCGGCGTTGTCGGTCGCGTCACCGAGCTTGCCGAGTTCCTTGTCGATGTCGTCGAGGGCTTCGGATGCCTGGGTGGGGTCGTTCGAGGCGTTGGAGACGGCCTGTTGGAGGTTGTCGACGCTTGTGGCGATGGCGTCGGCGGTGCGGACGCAGTCGAGTGCCTTGTCGACGGCCCCGCAGCCGGCTGTCGCGGTGAGGGTGAGGGCGGTCAGGGTCAGCGCGACGGTGATGCGGCGGTGGCGGGTGGCCTCGGCCATGGTGCGGTTCCTCCCCAGGTGCGGATACGCGGACGGGCGCACGGTTCGACCCGTGCGCCCGTGTTCGTAACGACGCGTTGTGGTGCGTATTTGGTTGCTTCTTTACTCGCTCAGCGTGCGGGCCAGGGCCTCGTTCTGGAAAGCGGTGAGGTCTGCGCAGCCGGCGGTGGCGAGGTCGAGGAGGGCGCCCAGTTCCTTGCGGTCGAAGGGGGTGGCCTCGGCGGTGCCCTGGACCTCGACGAAGCGGCCGTCGCCGGTGCAGACGACGTTCATGTCGGTCTCGGCGCGGACGTCCTCCTCGTAGCAGAGGTCGAGGAGGGGGGTGCCGTCGACGATGCCGACGCTGATCGCCGAGACGGTGTCGGTCAGCGGCTTGCGGCCGTGCTTGACGAGCTTCTTGCGCTGGGCCCAGCTGACGGCGTCGGCGAGGGCGACGTAGGCGCCGGTGATGGCGGCGGTGCGGGTGCCGCCGTCGGCCTGGAGGACGTCGCAGTCGAGGACGATGGTGTTCTCGCCGAGGGCCTTGTAGTCGACGACGGCGCGCAGGGAGCGGCCGATGAGGCGGCTGATCTCGTGGGTGCGGCCGCCGATCTTGCCGCGTACGGATTCGCGGTCGCCGCGGGTGTTGGTGGAGCGGGGCAGCATGGAATATTCGGCGGTGACCCAGCCTTCGCCGCTGCCCTTGCGCCAGCGCGGGACGCCTTCGGTGACGGAGGCGGTGCAGAAGACCTTGGTGTCGCCGAAGGAGATGAGTACGGAGCCTTCGGCGTGCTTGCTCCATCCGCGTTCGATGGTGACGGGGCGGAGCTGTTCGGGGGTGCGGCCGTCGATACGAGACATGGTGTCGACTTTATCGGGTGCGGGGTGGCGGCCGTTCGGGTGCACCGCAGGCCCCGTCCGGGTGGGCAGGGCCTGCGTGGTGCTGAGTGCTTGGGCTCAGCGGGGGATTCGGCGGCTGGTCACATCATGTCTTCGATGTCGGCGGCGATGGGGTCGGCGTCGGTGCCGATGACGACCTGGATCGCGGTGCCCATCTTGACGACACCGTGGGCTCCGGCGGCCTTGAGCGCGGCTTCGTCGACCTTGCTGGGGTCGTGGACCTCGGTGCGCAGGCGCGTGATGCAGCCTTCGATCTCGTCGATGTTGTCGATACCGCCGAGCCCGGCGACGATCTTCTCAGCCTTGCTGGCCATGGCCTTCTCCCTGGTTGTTCACATGCATGCGACGGCCCACCATGGGTCCGTTTCGTCACCGTAACGCACGTTTGGCCCAGCTTCGCGAGCGAGCGACTGGACCGTCCCCAATGATGACGATCACCGGTGCCCTGTCTTCCAGGTGGGTTACGCACCGTACCTCAACTGGTCTACACCAGTGTGCAACGACCGCCGAACGCGTCTTGTTCCGGGAGGATGCCGATGAGCTCGAGCAGCGCCGCAGTTCCACGGAAGACGTGGTGGAACGGCCTCTTCCAGGGCCTCCAGAAGATGGGCCGCAGCCTCCAGCTCCCGATCGCCGTTCTGCCGGCGGCAGGCATTCTCAACCGGCTGGGCCAGCCGGACGTATTCGGCGACAAGGGCCTGCGTTGGGGCAATGTCGCCAAGGTGTTCGCGGCCGCGGGTGGCGCGCTGCTCGACTCGGGGCTCGGCCTTCCGCTGCTGTTCTGCGTCGGTGTCGCCATCGGCATGGCGAAGAAGTCGGACGGTTCGACCGCGCTCGCCGCGGTGACCGGCTTCCTCGTCTATTACGCGGTGCTGCACGCCTTCCCGGTGGACTGCGCGCCCGGTTCCACGTTCACTTCGGGCGGCACCTGGTTCGGCACCTGCGTCACCGGCAACGCCAAGGTCACGGCCGCGGAGTACCAGAACCCCGGGGTGTTCGGCGGCATCGTGATGGGTCTGCTGTCCGCCTGGTTCTGGCAGCGGTACCACCGGGTCAAGCTGGTGGACTGGCTGGGCTTCTTCAATGGCCGCCGGCTCGTCCCGATCATCATGGCGTTCGTCGGCCTTCTCGTCGCGGCGTTGTGCGCATGGCTCTGGCAGCCGATCGGCGACGGCCTGACCAGCTTCTCCAGGTGGCTGGTGGACCTGGACTGGGTGGGTTCCGGAATCTTCGGCATCGCCAACCGCGCCCTGCTGGTCATCGGCCTCCACCAGTTCCTGAACACTTTCGTCTGGTTCCAGTTCGGCGACTTCACCAAGCCGGACGGGACGGTCGTGCACGGTGACATCAACCGGTTCCTGCAGGGCGACCCGACGGCCGGTCAGTTCACCTCGGGATTCTTCCCGATCATGATGTTCGCCCTCCCGGCGGCGGCGCTGGCGATCTACCACTGCGCCAAGCCGAATCGCCGGAAGGCGGTCGGCGGCATGATGCTCTCGGTCGGCCTGACCTCGTTCGTGACGGGAATCACCGAACCGATCGAGTACTCGTTCCTCTTCGTCGCACCGCTGCTCTACGCGATCCACGCGGTGCTCACGGGTGTCTCGATGGCCGTGACATGGGCGCTCGGGGTCAAGGACGGCTTCAGTTTCTCCGCCGGGCTGATCGACTACGTCATCAACTGGCGCCTGGCGACCAAACCCTGGCTGATCATTCCGCTCGGCCTGGCCTTCGCCGTCGTGTACTACGCGATCTTCCGGTTCGCGATCACCAAATTCAATCTCCAGACTCCGGGCCGGGAGCCCGACGAGCTGGAGGAGGAGATCGAGAGGAACCTCACGAAGTAGCACTTCAGACGGGCTTTCAGCTCGGCCGGAGCAGGCCCTTGGACCCTTGTGGCCCGGGGGCCCTCGCCATGTGACCGAGCGTGGGTGATAGCTCATGCGAAGTAGTCGGAAATTGCAGGTTCCTTATCCAACCCATACCGTGCTACAACTGGTCTACACCACTGAGTGGTCCAGACCGCGTGCGTTCTGCCGCGTTTCTCGAGTCGCCGCCTCCCCCCGTCAACGACCTGGGCGGCGCCTTGTCCAATGGAGGAAGTTGATGTCCACGGCAGACACCGCACCCGCGGTCACCAAGAAGAAGGGCGCCGGCGTGATGGCGGTCATGCAGCGCATCGGCCGCAGCCTCATGCTGCCGGTCGCGGTGCTGCCCGCGGCCGCGCTGCTGGTCCGGCTCGGTCACGAGGACATGCTCGGCAGAAAGTCGTTCCCGGACTTCGTCACCAAGATCGCGAGCTTCATGGACGCGGGCGGCAACGCGATCTTCGCCAATCTGGCGCTGCTGTTCGCCGTCGGTATCGCGATCGGCTTCGCCAAGAAGTCGGACGGCTCGACCGCGCTCGCGGCCGTCACCGGCTACCTGGTCTTCCAGAAGGTGCTCGCCACCTTCACGGACAGCAATCTTCCGAAGATCGCGACGGTGGTCGACGGCAAGATAGTCATGACGGACGCCCCCGTGGACGCAGGGGTCCTCGGCGGTGTGGTGATGGGCATCGTCGTCGCGCTCCTCTACCAGAAGTTCTACCGGACGAAGCTGCCGGCCTGGGCGGGCTTCTTCGGCGGCCGCCGCCTGGTTCCGATCCTCTCCGCCTTCGCGGGTCTGCTCATCGGCATCGTCTTCGGATACATCTGGCCGGTACTCGGCACCGTGCTGCACAACTTCGGTGAGTGGCTGGTCGGTTCCGGCGCGGTCGGAGCGGGCATCTTCGGTGTGGCCAACCGTGCGCTGATCCCGGTCGGCATGCACCACCTGCTGAACTCGTTCCCGTGGTTCCAGGCGGGCGAGTACAACGACGCCCACGGCGACATCAACCGCTTCCTGGCCGGTGACCCGACGGCCGGACAGTTCATGACCGGCTTCTTCCCGATCATGATGTTCGCCCTCCCGGCGGCCTGCCTCGCGATCGTCCACTGTGCCCGTCCGGAGCGCCGCAAGGTCGTCGGCGGCATGATGTTCTCCCTCGCGCTCACCGCCTTCGTGACCGGCGTGACCGAGCCGATCGAGTTCACCTTCATGTTCATCGCGCCGGCGCTGTACGCGATCCACGCGGTGCTCACCGGTGTCTCGATGGCCCTTACCTGGGGCCTCGGCATAAAGGACGGCTTCGGCTTCTCCGCGGGTGCGGTCGACTTCTTCCTGAACCTCGGCATCGCGAGCAAGCCATGGCTGCTGGTCCTGGTCGGCCTCTGCTTCGCGGTGGTCTACTACGTGGTCTTCCGCTTCGCGATCACCAGGTTCAACCTGCCGACTCCGGGCCGCGAGTCCGACGAGGAGCTTGCCGAGCTCCTCAAGGCCGAGGCGAAGTAGGCCTCACGCCGGTGAACGACGAAGCCCTCACCTTCCCCGCGGGAGGTGAGGGCTTCGTCGTGCACCGGATGTGCGGGACGACCAGGGTGCGTTTCGAAAGTGCTGGTCACAGCCACTCGTTGATGGCTGCGAACAGGACGGTTGCCTCGTACCGGACGGCGAGCTTGTCAGGCCGTAGACCGTCTCCCACGGGCCGTACCGCTCGGGCACGTCCCGCCAGGGAGCACCAGCGCGGGTGCGCCAGCGTATGCCGTCTCGTACCGAGAGCGTGCTGTTCACCGCCACCGGCGTGGCCCTCGCCGAGCTGGCACGCGGCACCCTGGACGGGTGGGAGGAGGGTGCCGAGCGCTGCCGCAGCCGATCCGGCGCCCGGCTCGCCGTCGGCTCCACCCGCTACACCCTCGGCTTCCTGCTGAACGCGGTGGAACGAGTGACGGACACCTTCCAATCGGACGGAGTGCGGCTGACGGTCGCCCATGTACGTACCGCCGAACTGCTCGGCAAACTCGACAGCCATGACCTCGACCTGGTCTGCGGCAGCACCCTGACCACCGGCGCCGGCGATGAGCGCCTGCGCACCGCACCGGCCCCGGGCCATCCGCTCAATCTGCTCTGGGGCGGCCTGCGCCGCGAGCACGCCCGCCACCAGAGCGCCGAGCTCAGTGGTCCAGCAGACCGGCCGCGTTGATCCGGTGCAGATGGATGAGCACATCGTG
>NZ_JBVJWD010000040.1:0-72062 GCF_055602785.1 Streptomyces sp. NPDC037301 | reverse complement strand
GCCGTTATCTGGGTGGCGACATCACCTGAGACTCCAGGCCCTACCCACGTCGGTGACGACTCCGCGTGAGCCGGGAACTTCGCTCACAGCCTCGTTAGCCACAGTCGGGATCCGCCGGAACAGGGTTCGTCTGCCGCGCAGCGCCGAGACACCCCGCGCTCGTACCCGCGTTCTTGAGATGTCGGCGCCCCCTCAGACCTCGCCCGCCGTACTCCGTACGTAACCGAGCCCCGGGCGGTCGTTCAGCAGGATTTCCTCTCCGGTGGGGACGAACCCCGTGCGGGTCAGGACCGCGCGTGAGGCCGTGTTGTCGAGCGCGGCTGCCGCGCGCAGTGTGGTCAGGCCGTACTCGGTGGCGGCCAGGGTGCAGATCTGGCGGACGGTGGCCGTGGCCAGGCCCTGGCGGGTGGCCTTTTCGGCTATACGGAAGCCCAGTTCGGCGGAGCCGTCCGCGATGTCGACCAGGTTGAACCGGCCCAGGATCTCGCCCTCGCCGTCGGAATCGGTGTCCACCAGGACGTGGAAGCGGCAGATACCCGCTGCCTGTTCGGCGAGCAGCGCGGCGTGCCGGGCTTCGAAGTGGGCGAAGTATTCGTCGCCGCGATCCGGTATCGACGCGGCGAAGAAGGCGCGATTCTCCTGCTCGAATGCGAGCAGGGCCGGGGCGTGATCGGCGCGGAGAAGCTGGAGTTCGGGCATGGGGGAAGGGTACGGGGGGCTGGGACCGGGAGGTCTTGCCGTGGCGGGAAGGGATGCGGACCTGCGATCGGGGGCCCTGGCGTGGCCGGGCCCCCGATCGACCGGGGCCGTCACTCCGCCCCGTGGCACTCCCGGTACGCCCGTCCCGATCCGCACCAGCAGGGTGCGCTGCGGGCCGGGGGCCAGGGGACCGCTCGGCCGCGGGCGGCGAGGGTGGTGGCGTACTGGGGGAGGAGGTCCGGGTCGGCCGGGGACGTGGCTTCCGAGGCGGCGAAGGCCTCGTACGAGGGGACCGTGCCCGTCACGATGCCGAGGTTCGGGGCGCCGGCCTGGTGGAGGTCCCGGAGCGCGGCTTCCAGGCGGGCCAGGTGGTCGGCGTGGGAGGGGTACTCGCTGCGCAGGACCGGGTACGCGCCCAGGAGTTCGTCGAGTTCGGTGGCCGGCCAGTGCAGCACCGCCACCGGGAACGGGCGGGACAGCGCGGTGCGGTACGTGCCCAGTTCGGCGCGGAGGCGGGTGATCTCGGCCCGGAGCTCGCCCGGGTCCGAGGAGCCCAGCGCCCACAGGCGCTTCGGGTCGTGCAGCTCGTCCAGCGGGACGGAGGCCGCGTGGACGGTGTCGGCCAGCTCGTCCCAGACGTCGTGCTCGACGCCCATCAGCCTTCGCACACGGTGGCGGCCGATCAGCAGCGACTGCGTGGCGTACGGGACCTCCTCGCCCGGCGTGAGGAGGAGCGTCAGCGCGGTCGTGAAGCAGTCGTGGGCCGCCTCCAGCTCGTCGTGCGATTCGAGGGTCCCGGCCGCGATCTCCCAGGGTGCCGGGTCGAGCGGGCCCGCGGTACGGATGCCGTCGATGATCGCGCGGGCCTCGGCCTCGTGGCCGTACTCCCACAGGTTGGCCGCGTTCAGGGCCTTGACCAGGTGCGGGTGGTCGAGGTCGGGGGAGCCGAGCAGTTCGTCGTAGAGGGTGGTGGCGCGGGCGCGGTCACCGGCGAGCTCCAGATGGGCCGCGGCCTGGAGGAGCAGCGGCTCGCGGTCCTCGGGGTACTGCGCCGCGGTGCGCAGCAGGCGCTCGGCTTCGGTGGTGTGGTCAGCAGGCGTGTCGGGGCGCATGACCCACACCGTACTGCTGTACGGCACCTGGACGGAGGGTTGTTCCGGCCCTGGAGAGTTACGGCACATGGCCCTATCGTGCGGGCCGTGCGGGAGCGGATACCGGTGGTGGTGCAGCGGAACTCGCGAGGGCGTCGGGTCGCCGCGCGCGGGTTGTGGACGGGCGCCGAGGTGGTGGTGACCCTGGGCGTCGTCCTGTTGTTGCTCGTTGTTCATCAGCTGTGGTGGACCAACCGGCAGGCCCGCGCCGACGCCCAGCACAAGGTGCAGGCCCTTCAGAGGGAGTGGGGGGAGCCGCAGGGGCGGCCACAGGAGGAGCCGCGACAGCCACAGGGGGCGGAGGGCGGTACGGGGAGCAGTGGCGAGTCCGGACGTGGGGCTTCCGGCGGGCGTTCGTCCGGGGGGCGCACCGCACCCCCCGCGCCCCGCTGGGATCAGGCGTACGCCGTCATCCGTATCCCGCGGCTCGGGCTCACCGCCCCCGTCGCCCAGGGCATCAGCAAGCGCGGCGTCCTCGACAAGGGGTACGTCGGGCACTACCCGCGCACCGCACAGCCCGGCCGGGCCGGGAACTTCGCGCTCGCCGGGCACCGCAACACGCACGGCGAGCCCTTCCGGTACATCAACCGGCTGCGGCGCGGGGACCGGATCGATGTCGAGACCCGGGACGCCGTCTACACGTACACCATCGACCGGACGCTCGGGCAGACCAGCGCCCGGGACAGCGGTGTCATCGCGGCCGTCCCGCGCAGCAATGTGAAGCCGTACGCCGGGTACAGCGCGGCCGGTTCCTATGTGACGCTCACTACGTGCACGCCCGAATTCACCTCCCGTTACCGGCTTGTCGTATGGGGGAAGCTGACGGGGGTCCGGGCGCGGTAGCGGTGTCGCACTAAGGTTCCCTGACGTGCTCAGACGACGTCCGCAGTTGTTGTGGTTGCTGGTCCCCCATGTCCTGTACCTGGGGGCGCTGCCGTTCGTGAACCGGGTCCATCCCGTGGTTCTCGGACTGCCGTTCCTCTTCGTATGGCTGCTCGGGGCGACCCTGCTGACACCCGTCGCCGTATGGCTGACCCGACGGGGGGACCGCCGGTGAACGCCGCAGTCGCGACCTCCGTCTTCGGGGTCTTCATGGTCGTCACCGTCGCCCTCGGGCTGCTCGCGATGCGCGGGCGGCAAAGAGGGAGCGGCGAGGGTGGCGGGCTCGCGGAGTGGTCCGTGGGCGGGCGCAGTCTCGGGACCGTGTTCATCTGGGTACTGATGGCCGGCGAGGGCTACACCAGCTTCAGCTACCTGGGCGCCGCGGGATGGGGCTACAACTACGGGGCGCCCGTGCTCTACGTGGTGGCGTACATGTCCTGCGGTTACGCCCTCGGCTATGTCGTCGGGCCGATGCTCTGGGCGTACGCGCGCAAGCACGGGCTCGTCGGGATCACCGACATGGTGGCGCACCGCTTCGGACGGCCCTGGCTCGGTGCGCTGGTCGCCGTCCTCGCGACCGTCTTCCTGCTGCCGTACATCCAGCTCCAGATCACCGGCATGGGCGTGGTCGTATCGACCATCTCCTACGGTGCCATCAGCCTGAACTGGGCCTACTTCATAGCCTTCGCCGTCACCACCGGCTTCGTCGTGGTGAGCGGGCTGCGCGGCAGCGCGTGGGTGTCCGTCCTCAAGGACATCCTCGTGATCGCCACGCTCGGCTTCCTCGCCCTCTACGTACCGATCCACTACTTCGACGGCTACGGGCCCTTCCTCGACCGGCTCGTCACCGAGAAGAGCCAGTGGCTGACCTTCCCCGGGCACGGGGACAGCGGGCTCGGGCAGGCGTGGTTCATCACCACCTCGTTCCTCAACTCCCTCACCGTGGTGATCTTCCCGACGACCGTCGCCGGCTATCTCGGCGCGAAGAACGCCGACGTACTGCGCCGCAACGCGATGTGGCTGCCCGCCTACAACGTGCTGCTCTTCGTGCCGATGCTGCTCGGCATGGCCGCTCTCTTCGTCGTGCCGGGGCTCGTCGGCGCCGAGTCCAACCTGGCGCTCTTCAAGCTTGTCGTGGACTCGCTGCCGGCCTGGGCGGTCGGCGTCATCGGTGTGGCGGCGGCTCTGTCGTCGATCGTGCCGATGGCCGTCTTCATGCTGGTCATCGGAACGATGTGGGGGCGCAGTGTGCTGTCGCTCGTGCCGCGGATGGAGCGGCGGCAGAAGGGCGCCGCCCAGACCGTCGTGGTGGCCGCGGGTGTGATCGCGCTCGTGCTCACGTACACCGCGCCGAACACCCTCGTACGGCTCTCCCTCATCTCGTACGAGGGGATGGCACAGCTGCTCCCCATGGTGCTGCTGGGGCTGATGTGGCGGCGGCTGACCCTGCTCGGGGCGATGAGCGGGCTGGTCGTCGGCGTGGGCTCGGTGTGCGGGTTCGTGTTCACGGAGAACGATCCGGTGTGGGGGGTGAACGCGGGCATCGTGGCGCTCGGCGCCAACCTCGTCGTCGCGCTCGCCGTGACGTACGCGGGCCCGCGCGAGCACGACGACCGGCCGGACAGCGAGGTGCTCGCGCGGGACGAGATCGGGACCCCGGAGGAGGACGCGGAGCTCAGCGGCGCTCCCGCAGGAGCAGGACGCTGACCGTCGCCGGCACGGCCGGGCCCACCGACAGCAGCAGCGCGCCGTCCGCGCCCTAGCCCGTCGCGGTGATCGCCATCGTCAGTGGCGGCCGTAGTCGTCGGCGAGGCTGCCCACGATCAGGAACGGCTCGCGCCGCACCGACTGCTGCGGCCGCTGGAGACCGATCGCGCCTGAGCGCGGACGGGTATGCCGGACCCATCGTGTATAACGGCTGGGGAGCCGAACGCACACCTGCGCGAAAAGCGTGGCTGCGTGAGTCCGGCCGTCAGACCGCGAAGGGGAAGAAGGGAGGGGCCGATGAGCGGTGACGTGAACCGTCTGCGCGGTGGCCTCGCCCGGCTGCTCCGCCCCCTGGGGCTGCTGCTCTTCCTCGTCACCGAAGTCTTCCTCGCCGAAGGCGGCAGCCTCTCCGCCGCCGTCGCGCTCGCCGCCACGGCGGCCGCCGGCTCCGCGCTCGCCGTCGCCTCGGTCATCAGCGCCCGCTGCGCTGCCCCCGTGCCCCGCACCCGGGTCCGTACGGCCATACGCGACCGGGAGAAACGCACCGCGTTCCTGCCGCAGCGAGACCCGGACGCCAAGGGGCGCAGACGCCCCCGAGCCCCCGGCCGCGCCCTTCCGACGGCCGCGTAGGGGCTCACACTCACACCAGTAGTAGGCCCCCCTCGCGGTTCGTCATGCCGAGTTCGCTCTTCTTCCCGGCAAGACGAGACCCCCGGAGGGCTCACCCATGTCCGTCATCATGTCCGCGTTCGCCGCCCTGGTCGGCGCGCTGGCCGATGTGCTGCACCCGCTCTTCCAGAGCGCGTCGACCGCCGCCGCGATCGTGCTGTTCACGGCGCTCGTGCGGCTCGCCGTGCACCCCCTGTCGCGGGCTGCGGCGCGCGGGCAGAAAGCCCGCACCAGGCTCCAGCCGCAGATCGCCGAACTGCGCAAGAAACACCGCAAGAACCCCGAGCGCATGCAGAAGGCGCTCATGGAACTGCACAAGGAGGAGAAGGTCTCGCCGCTCTCCGGCTGCCTGCCCAGCCTCCTGCAGATGCCCGCCTTCTTCCTCCTCTACCACCTCTTCTCCAGTCAGAAGATCGGCGGCGACCCCAACGCGCTGCTCGGCCACCAGCTCTTCGAAGCCCCGCTCGGCGAGCGCTGGCAGGACGCGCTCGCGCACGGCGGGCTGTTCGGGGCGCAGGGCATGGTCTACCTCGGCCTGTTCGCGATCGTCGCCGTCGTGGCCACCTTCAACTTCCGGCGTACGAAGCGGCAGATGGCCGCCAACCCCGTCACCCCGACCACCGGCCCCGACGGACAGCCGGTCCCGGGCATGGGCGCGATGACGAAGCTGATGCCCCTGATGTCCTTCGCCACCCTCTTCACCGTGTCCGTCGTACCGCTCGCCGCCGCGCTGTACGTGGTCACGAGCACCACCTGGACCGCGATCGAGCGGGCCGTCCTCTACCGCGACATGCCGGCGGCGGGCGCCGCCATGGCCGCAGCGACGTAATCGGGGCGGCGAGTGCGCCGGTCCAGTGTGTGAACAGGGTCTTGCGGAGTGATCGGATGTCTTGGACGATCGGACAAGCCTGCGATGGCCGCCACCCATCCGGCGGGCCCGATCTCGACCAAGGGGAGAAAGACCGTTGAAGCTGCTTCGTGTGGGTACGGCAGGCGCGGAACGACCGGCGCTGCTGGACGAGGACGGAACCCTGCGTGACCTGTCGGGAATCGTCACCGACATCGACAGCGCGCTGCTCGCCGACGAGTCCGCGCTCGCCCGGGTACGGGCCGCCGCGGCCGCGCCCGGCGAGCTGCCCGAGCTCGACGCCGAGGGGCTTCGGGTCGGGCCGCCGCTCGCCCGGATCGGCAAGATCGTGTGCATCGGGCTGAACTACCACGACCACGCCGCCGAGACCGGTGCGGAGATTCCCGCCGAGCCGATCCTGTTCTTCAAGGCGCCGGACACCGTCGTCGGACCCGACGACACGGTGCTGGTGCCGCGCGGCAGCGTCAAGACCGACTGGGAGGTCGAGCTCGCGGTCGTCATCGGGCGCACCGCTCGCTACCTGGAGTCCGCAGAGGAGGGGCTCGCGCATGTCGCCGGATACGCGACGGCGCACGACGTCTCCGAGCGCGAGTTCCAGATCGAGCGCGGCGGCACCTGGGACAAGGGCAAGAACTGCGAGACGTTCAACCCGCTGGGGCCGTGGCTGGTGACGGCGGACGAGATCGCCGACCCGCAGGCGCTGCCGCTGAAGCTCTGGGTCAACGGTGAGCTGAAGCAGGACGGCACGACGGCCGACCAGATCTTCCCGGTGGGCGAGGTGGTCCGCTATCTCAGCCACTTCATGACGCTGTACCCGGGCGATGTGATCAACACCGGGACGCCGGCGGGGGTCGCTCTGGGGCACCCCGAGCCCAAGCCGTATCTGAGGGCGGGGGATGTCGTGGAGCTGGAGATTGTGGGGCTGGGGCGGCAGCGGCAGGAACTGAAGGGTGCCTAGCAGGAAGACGGTGCGCCTGGGGCGGTTCGGGTGAGGTCTTTGGGCCAGATCATTGAGGCGCGTAGGTGGAGTCCGGCAAGGTAGCTGTCCGGGGTCTTGTCGTACCGGATGGCGATGCCTCGCCAGGCCTTGAGCTTGTTGATCAGACGCTCGACGGTGTTCCGTGCCCTGTAGAGGTCCGCGTCGCGGCCGACAGGCCGCCCGCCTGTGGAGCCCTTCTTCTTGCGGTTGGCGGCCTGGTCCTTCTTCTCTGGGATGACCGCCTTGATGCGGCGTTTCCACAGGTGGGCGCGGTTGCCGCGGGACGAGTAGGTCGGGCTGCGGCTGCCAGGTGCCGCCGGCTCCGGACCTGGTCGGGCGGGACAGGCACTGCGTCCCGCCGCCCGACGACGGCGGGACGCACGCCCAAGCCCCGTTTTCCGACAGTGTCACGCCGGCGGGGGCCTTCCCTGCTCGGCGGACCTCGGTGGGTTCCGGTGGAGCGGCCTACTGGTACTGCGTGGTGACGCTCACGCCGCTGAAGTCCTGCTGTCCGGCGGCGAGGCTGAAGTAGACCCAGCCGGACGGCGGGTTGTCGATGGTCAGCGTCTCGTTGTTACCGGCGTTGGTGGACTTCGCCTGGTACGAGGTGGTGGTGGCCCAGCCGGTGCCGTTGTAGTACAGGTCGGCGTTGCCGGTGCCGACGGTGCTGGTGATGGTCAGGTGCTGGACGCCTGCCGGCAGGTACAGGAAGTGGCTGCTGTAGTTGCCGGTGGTGGCCGCGAGTTTGTCCCGGCGGCAGTTCTTGTCGAATTGGCGCGGGTCTGCGTTGGTGCAGAGCGGGGTGGACGGGGCCTCCGGCAGGGGGCCGCAGTTGTCAGTCGCGCAGGTGGTCGTCAGCCAGGTGGCGAAGTCGGCGTCGTACCTGGTGCCGATGGTCTGCTTCAGGAAGGTGCGGGCACCGCTCCAGTCACCGGTGCGGTACTTGCCGAGCACGGCCTCGATGTCCGCGGGGTGCGCCTGCAGCATGTAGCGGACCGCCAGGAAGCCCCACCGGTAGACCCGGGCCGAGTTGACGTCGGAGTCCTCGTCCTGGCCGTAGACGGTGTCGAACAACTCGCTGAGCTTGTAGGTCTTCCTGCCGGCCTCGGCGATCGCGTCGGCGTTGCGCTCCTGGCGGTAGCCGTACGAGATGTTCTCGGCGATGCCCTCGACCCACCAGATGGTCGGCGTGGTCTGGCCGGCGTCGAAGTCGCCGTACATGTTGTAGCGGCCGTCGAGGTAGTGGGTGTACTCGTGGTTGAGGTTCCAGATCTCGAACTTGGGGCGCAGCCAGGACGCCTCGTGGGCGATGAAGCGGGCCTGGTTGCCCGGCTTGGCCGGGTCGCCCTCCTCGTACATGCCGCCGTTGTCGACGTCGATGTCGTAGATGGCCCAGGCGTACAGCGAGTACTGGGTGTAGTCGTCGAAGACGACGACCTCCAGGTTGGTGTTCACGTCACCGGGGATCGCGCCCTTGTCACCGATCACGCGGTGGAAGTAGGCGTCCTGGTTGATCAGGCTGGTGCAGGTGGTGGCCAGCTGCCCGGGGGACATGTCCTGGGCGCGGATCTTCAGGCCCGGGGTGCAGGTGTGCTGGACCGGCAGGACCACCGGGAGTACGCGGCTGCCCAGGTCGCAGATGCCGTAGGCCGCGCAGTTGCCCCTGTCGTACTGACGTGTGGCCCAGCCCAGGTTCATGGTGATCGGGGCGGTGGGGCCGACGTTCGGGTAGCGGTTGATCAGGTCCTTCAGCAGCGGCCGGACCCGGTCCTTGAGCTCGGGAACGTCGAGGGCGTAACCGAGGAAGCGGCCGACATTGCTGATGACGTCCAAGCGGTTCAGCTGCGTTTCGTTGCGGGTGATGAAGTCGGCCCAGGTGTTGAGGATCGCAGGGTCGGCCTTGAGTGCGGCCCGCCAGCCCCGGCCGTCGTTCTTGGTATCGAAGCCGTTCTCGACGACGCGCTCGGCGTTCTCGAGGGAGAGGGTCATCCGGCTCGGCCAGGTGGCGTCGTAGTTGGCGAGCAGCCACTTGACGACGCCGGCGTACCGGCCGGCCTCGTGGGTGCTGTCGATCAGCGTGACGACCTCGTTGAGCGTGTCGCCGTTGGCGTCGGTGACGTCCTTGCTGCGCGGGGCGGCGAAGAAGGCGTCCAGCGCGCCGCGGGCCGAGACCTGCAGCGCCGTGCCGTAGTCACCGACGACGTCCTGGTGGTTGTCCTGCACGTAGTAGCCGGCGCGCAGGAACATCACCAACTGGCCCACGGAGGTGCTGTTGTCGCCCGGGTAGGTGGCGGAGGCGTCGCGCAGCGCGTTGGCGACGGTCACCATCTGGGGCTCGCGGAACGTCTTCCCGGCGTCGGTGCCGGTGAGGTTGAACAGCGGGTAGGTGCAGGTGACCCCGGGGAGGGCCTTGAGCTGCTGAATCAGCGCGCTGCCCGTGGCGTTGACCACTCCGGACAGGTCGCCGCATTCGTTCCCGCCGGCGGCGGCCGACTGCTTGCCGGCCTTGACGGGCTCGGCGGTCGGGGCGGCCGCCGGGCCGGACTCTTCGATGGAGTCCTGCGAGGAGATCTTGAAACCGGAGCCGTCGGTCGTGGCGTCGGGCGACTTGGGGACCGGGATCGACCGCGGCGCCGAGGCCGCGGGTCCGGCAGCGGTGGCGCCAACCTTGGTCACGGCGCCGACGGGGGTGGCCTGGCTCTGCGGCGTGAGCAGGCCGAGCGCGACGAAGAGAGCGGCGCCGAGCGCAGAAAGTCTGCGCGCGTTGGCCGTTGATATCCGGGAGGGGCGCATCTGAGGGGGCCTCCGGGGCCTTCGTGGCCGCACGTTGGGCATGCGGGCAATCGATATGTGACATGTAAAATGGCACATGTTGCATCGCGCGGGAAGATCCCGGACCGGATTGCCGTCCGTCGCAAACCGAAATGTTGTCAGATCGGTGGCCCCGGAAGGCCGTTGCGCGCCCACTCGCCCGTCCCGGCCGCCGCTCGCTCGAACTCGCTGGGCTCCCTGATCGCCGTGGAATACGGCTCCGGCCAGGTGTGCTGCGCCGACCCCGCACTTCTCCGCGTGTACGTCGGCCTGCTCTTCACGTACGCCCAGAACCGCCTCGCCCATGTCGAGCAGCCGGCCTGACATGCCATCAGGCCGACCGCCGGCCGATACCGGTACATGCCGCGAGCCCGAACCACATGGTCCGGGCTCGCGGGCTGTCCGGCGACGGCGCTGGACGCGGATCGCCTCGATCGGGGATCACGCATTGTCCAGCGCCGTCTCCCCGTCGGGGACTGCCTTGGTGCCGAACGTCCTCGTGATGGCCGGGGCCGACCGACGGCTGCATGCGCTATGGTTGATCTTGGAAGTTTCCGCAACTCACGGCGACTGACGCTGCGTTGGTGGTCCAAGGAAAGACACCCCGCTTCCTGCGGGGAAATGCAGGTGCAAGGCCTGCCCAGCGCTCACCCACGAAGCCCTTCCCCCGCCGGGGGAAGGGCTTCGTCACGTTCCCCGCGTGCCTTGGAGAACTTCCGCGCGGCCTTCACCCACGAAGACCCCGCAACAGCGACCGCGAGGTGCAGGGGGCCATGATCTACCAGGTCCGGCAGCCCTGGGCCCACCTCGCCCCCGGCGACATCGACGACGCAACCGTGGAGACGGCGCTGCATCCTCCGTGCACCTTCCGCTTCGTGCGGCGCTCAGGCGGGCGACAGCCCGCCCGTGTCGAGGTTCAGGTTGAACGGGTCCGGCAGGTGCAGCACGGTCCCGAACGGGTGGGGGCCGTCGACGCGGGTGTAGCCGAGGTGGCCGGGTTCGGAGAACAGAGTGATGCTGCCCTCGATCCGGTCGACGAGGAGGTAGAGCGGGGCGCGGTACTCGGCGTACCGGCGGCGTTTCACGATCCGGTCGGTTTCCGCGTTCGATTCCGAGGTGACCTCGACGACGAGGAGCGTCTGGTCGGGGAGCAGTGCTCCGCCGCCTTTGGCGAGCTCCTCGGGGACGACTGCGATGTCTGGGACGTACCAGTTCGACGACCCGGGCAGGTCCAGGTTCCCGGACCCTTCGACGCATCCGAGTTCGTCGACGCGGTCCTCGAGCTGCCGGCGTACCACTCGGGCGGCGCGTTCGTGATCCCAGGTCGGTGACACGGGCTCGATGATCCCCTCGATGATCTGAACACGGTCCCCGCGGATGTGCTGGACGGCGTATTTGAGGGCGCGTTCGGAGTCGATGCCGTGGCTGTAGTCGGGTGCGCTCGTCATTTGTCCCGCCTCTGATGGTGGTGCTCAACAGCATCATGCCCCGACTTCTGCCGGGACGTGCCGGTGCTCGGCGATTCACGCGGCCGCGGATGGCTAGGGCGGCGAGGCCGAGGAGGACGGGGCCGGCCGCCTGTGGAGCCCTTCTTCTTGCGGTTGGCGGCCTGGTCCCTCTTCTCCGGGATGACGGCCTTGACAGATCGGAGGGGTGGGGTCCCGCGTCGCCGGCGCCCCACCCCTCCTTCCCGTCACGCGCCGATCGTCGTCGCGAACTGCTCCAGCGCCTCGACCACCAGGGCGTGGTCCTCCGCCTGGGGCAGGCCCGAGACCGTCACCGAGCCGATGACGCCCGCGCCCTCGACCGCGATCGGGAACGAACCGCCGTGCGCGGCGTACATGTCCGGGTCCAGGCGCGAGGACTCGTCAAAGGTCGTCCCCTTCGACCGGAACCGGGATCCGACCAGGTACGAGCTCTCGCCGTACCGTTCCACGACCTTGCGCTTACGGTCGATCCAGGCGTCGTTGTCCGCGCTCGATCCCGGCAGCGCGGCATGGAACAGCTGCTGTGCGCCGCGGCGGATGTCGATCGCGACCGGGGCGTGTCTTTCCCGGGCCATCGAGACGAGCAGGCCGCCGAGGGCGTACGCATCGTCGTAACTGAAATGCGGCAGCGTCAGTCGGCGTTCCTGAGCGATGAGCTCGGAGATGGTCGGAGCGGTGGGGTTCATACGGTCTGCTCCTCGGTATCGGCGGAGGTGGACGGGGTTGCGGCGGGCAGGGGCACGGTGACGCCCTCGCGGGCCGAGCGGCGCGCGGCCTCCAGTACGTCCAGGGCAGCGGCGGCCTGGAGGGCGGTCACTGGATTGTCACCCTTTCCGCGCAGTGCGTCGGTGACCGCCGCGTAGTACGCGGGGTAGTCGCCCGGCAGCGTACGGACCGGGGCGCCGCCGCCCGTCAGCGGGGACTCGCCCGAGCCGATCCGGCCCCACAGCTCCTCGGGCTCCTCGCCCCACGGCCGGTTCGCCGTCGGACGCGCGCCCGCGCGCAGGTCGGCCTCCTGCGGGTCGAGGCCGTACTTCACATAGCCGGCGGTCGAGCCGAGCACCCGGAAGCGCGGGCCGAGCTGGGCCGTGGTGGCGCTGACGTACAGATGCGAGCGGACCCCGTTCGCATGGGTGATCGCGAGAAACGTGTCGTCGTCGGCGGCGGCGCCGGGGCGGCGTACATCGGACTCCGCGTACACCTGTACCGCCGGTCCGAACAGGACGAGCGCCTGGTCGACGACATGGCTGCCCAGGTCGTACAGCAGCCCGCCGATCTCCTGGGGGTCGCCCGACTCGCGCCAGCCGCCCTTCGGCTGCGGGCGCCACCGCTCGAAACGGGACTCGAAGCGCTGTACGTCCCCCAGCTCACCGTCCGCGATCAGGCGGGCGAGAGTGAGGAAGTCGTTGTCCCAGCGGCGGTTCTGGAACACCGAGAGCAGCAGCCCGCGCGCCTCGGCGAGGGCCGCGAGCTCCCGCGCCTCGGCGGCCGTACCGGCGATCGGCTTGTCCACGACGACCGGCAGACCGGCCTCGAGTGCGGCGGTCGCGATCGGGACATGGGTCCTGTTCGGCGACGCGATCACGATCAGATCGAGTTCGTCCGCGCGCCCCCACAGCTCCCCCGGCGACCCGGCGAACCGTACGTCGGGGAACTCGGCGCGCGCCTGCGCCTGCCGCTCCTCGTTCGAGGTGACGACCGTGTCGAGGACGAGGCCCTCGGTCGCGGCGATCAGTGGGGCATGGAAGACGGAACCCGCCAGGCCGTAGCCGACGAGTCCGACGCGCAGGGGGGTCTCGGACAGCCCGGGCGTCTCGTGAGTCACGTTGCCAGTCATGCCTGTCACTTAAGCAACGCTGTTGCCAAAGTGCAAGCGACAGGGACAATGGGGCTGTGAACAGGAGTAATAGCGGCGCGAACCTGCCGACGCTGCGCAGCCACAATGCGGCGTTGGTGCTGGATCTGCTGCGGGTGGCGGGCGAGCGCGGCATCAGCAGGCTCGAACTCGCCGAGCGTACGGGGCTCACGCCGCAGGCCGTCAGCAAGATCACCGCCCGGCTGCGCGCCGAGGGCCTGGCGGCCGATGCGGGCCACCGGGCCTCCACCGGGGGCAAGCCGCGTACCGTGCTGCGGCTGGTGCCGGACGCCGGGTACGCGGTCGGCATGCACCTGGACCGCGACGAGCTGACGGTGGTGCTCGTCGACCTGGCCGGCGCGGTTGCCGCCAGCCGCACCGCCCCGCTGGACTTCGGCGCCCCGGCGGACGAGGTGGTCGCGGTGGCGGCGTACGCGGTCGCGGCGGTACGGGACGGGGGCGCGCAGCCCGTGGAGCTGCCGGTGCTCGGGGTCGGCGTGGCGGTGCCGGGGCCGCTCGACCACCGGGGCGGAGTGCTGCACCGCGTCACCGGGTTCCCGCAGTGGGACGGGTATCCGTTGCGGGACGCGCTCGCCGCGAGGACCGGGCTGCCCGTCGTCGTCGACAAGGACACCAACGCCGCGGCCCTGGGCCTCGCCCTGCGCGCGGCGGGCGCGGGCGACTTCGCGTATCTGCACCTCGGGACCGGGCTCGGCGCCGGGCTGGTCCTGGGCGGGGGGCTGCACCGTGGGGCCCGTACCGGGGCCGGTGAGTTCGGGCACCAGACCGTCCAGCTGGACGGGCCGGTGTGCAGCTGCGGGGGGCGCGGCTGCATCGAGGCGCTCTGCCTCGCCGCCGTCGCCCGCGGTGATGTCGCGGAGGCTGCACGGGTGCTGGGTACCGGCGCCGCCAACCTCGTCGGGCTGCTCGACGTCGACCGGGTGATGCTCGGCGGCCGTACCGTCGCGGCCGACCCCGATGCGTACGTACGAGGCGTCCGCGCCGTGATCGACGAGCGCGCCCGGCTGGGCGGCATCGACGCGCCCGTGCCGGTCACCGCCGCCGGGGGAGGGGACCGGCCGGTCGCGGAGGGGGCCGCGCAGCTGGTCCTGGCCCCATTGTTCGGGCGGGTCGCGGGCGGCGACGTCGGAGGTGCGGACGGGGGCGCGGTCCTGGTCCCATGACCGCGCGGCGGCCGAGGGCGGCGGGTTCGGTTTCGGTCCGGTGGCCGCCCGGCGGCCCGGGGCAGAAGCGCGGACGCGGGGCGCGACTGAGCTGATCGAGGGGTTCCGGGCCGCCGGCCGGGCGGCCCTCCGGCAGGTCGGTGCCGGTCGCCTCGCGCGCGCGTGGCAGCGTCGCGGCCCAGAACCGGTGAACTCCGGCGCACGGGGCGAGCCGGCCGTCTCGCGAGCAGCGAAGGGTGCCCCCCACATGCCCCCCACACCGCCCCCGTCCGGCAGGCCTTCCGCTTCCACCCCTGCATCCATCCCCGCGGCCGGTCCTGTTTCCATCCCTCTCTCCTCCTCCGCCGCCGCCTCCACCCCCGCGTCCGACGCCCCCGCGCGTCCTCCTTCGCCCCCGCACCCGCTCCCCGGGCGGACGCGGCACGGGCTCGCGCTCGGGCTGGCGGCGGCGAGTGTGGTTCCCGTCGTCCTCGGCGGCGCCTCCGCCGCACCCGCCTCCGCCGCACCCTCGGCCACCCCGGTTTCGAAGCCGGACTCCGCCACCGCCGACCAGCAGCCCACCTGCGGTGATCCCGAGGCGAGCGACTTCCCGATCAGTACCCGTATCCACGGCGGCCCGGACACCTACGCATCCGGCGGTGGCTACGGAACCTGGTTCCTGGACCTCACCAACACCACCACCGAGTCGTGCCGGGCCATCCATCCTGTGCTGGTCCTCACCGACGAGGACCGGAAGCTGACCTCCGACCAGATCCAGCTGGAGTTCTCCGAGCCGAGCCGTCCCGATGTGGAGCACCGCGTCACCTGGGAGACCACCGACCAGGACGAACACATCGGTGTCTTCGGCGGCGACGGCGCCGACTCCTTCGAGGGCTTCACCATCCCCGCGGGCCGTACCGTCACCGTCGAGGTCCGGATGGCGTTCACCTCGGACACCAGCCCGGGCCGGATCACCGCCAATGCCACGATCGTCCAGCGGCAGCCCGCAGCGAGCGGCGGGACCGGGAAGGACGACGGGGCCTGGGTCGGCGAGTCCGACGAATACCCCTTTGCCGTCGTCGAGGACAGCGGCGAGACCGGAGAGACCGACGAGACCGGGGAGGTCGGCGGGACGGGGGAGGTCAAGACTGGCGAGGTCGGCGGGACGGGGGAGGTCAAGACGGGCGAGGTCGGCGGGACGGGGGAGATCGGTGCGACCGGGAAGGTCGGCGACACCCGCCGCGACACCCTGCCCGACGAAGCCAGACCCAGCGCCACCCCCGGCACCGGTGACACCGCCGGCACCGGTGACGCTCCGCGGCCGCTCGCACCCGGCCGGGCCCCTGCCGACAGCGATCTTCCCGAGCTGGCCGCAACCGGCCCGGCCACCGTTCCGTACTCCGGCATCACCGTTGCCGGGTTCCTGATCGGCGGCGGGGCCATGGTGGTCTGGTCCCGCCGCCTGCGCCGCCGCCCCCGCCCCTGAACCGCCCCTTCCTTACCCGTCGTCAGGTCCGTCCGCGCCTGGGCGTTCACGGGTGTTCATGTCCGTCTGCCACCATCGGGCCGTGGACTACCCGTACGACCAGGCACCTGGCGCACCCATCCGTTCCGGCATCCCGGAGCACGGCCGTATCCCCAAGTACTACGCGGTCAAGGCCCGTGTATCCCTCCTCATAGAGGAGTTGGGCGAGGGCGGCATGCTGCCCACCGAACGCGATCTGGCCGAGCGCTACGAAGTCTCGCGCGAGACGGTGCGCCAGGCGCTGCGCGAACTCCTGCTGGAGGGGCGGCTCGCCCGCCAGGGGCGCGGCACCGTCGTCGCGGGCCCCAAGCTGGAGCAGCCGCTCTCGCTGGCGAGCTATACGGAAGGTGTACGCCGCCAGGGCCGCACGCCCGGCCGTCACCTCATCGGTCTGGAGCGGTTCCCCTGCCCCGAGGCGCTGGCCGCCGACATCGGGGTGGGGCGCGGCGAACCGGTCTGGCACCTGGAGCGGGTGCTGCTCGCCGACGACGACCGGGTCGGCCTGGAGAGCACGTACGTCTCCGTCGCCCGCGTACCGGATCTCGACAAAGGGTTCGACCCCGACTCGTCCTTCTACGCCTACCTCCGCGACCGGCTCGGGATCTCCTTCGGCGATGCGGACGAGCGGATCGAGACCGTGCTCGCGACGCCGCGCGAGGCGCTGCTCATCGGTACGCCGCCCGCACTGCCCATGCTGCTGATCCACCGGATCTCGCGCGATACGGGCGGGAAGCCGCTGGAGCGCGTACGGACCCTTTTCCGCGGGGACAGGTTCTCCTTCACCGCGCACCTGGGCGCGCAGGGCGGACGCTGAACGACCCCGGACGCGACAGCCGCCGATCGACTCACCACGATAACGAGAATGTAACGGGTCTAGGCCAAGCTTGGGGCCCAGTTCACCCTCCCGTTGCCGTACCGATCCGTACGGGCCACCAGCCCCGAGGAGCGTAGCCGTCGTGAGAGTCATCGTCGTAGGAGCCGGCGTGGTGGGAACCATGCACGCCTGGCACGCAGTGAACCGCGGCCACGAGGTCGTACAGATCGAGCGCGAGAGCGAGGCACGCGGGGCATCGCTCCGCAATTTCGGACAGATATGGGTCAGCGGCCGGGCCGGTGGCGAGGAGCTGGAGACCGCACTTCGCGCCCGTGAGTTGTGGGAGGGCATCGGGGTCCGGGTCCCCGGCCTCGGTTTCCGGGGCTGCGGCTCGCTCACCCCGCTCCGCACCGAGCTGGAGACCGCCGTCGCAGAGGCGGCCGTGGCCCGCCCCGACGCGGCGGCCCGCGGCTACAAGCTGCTCACCGCCGGCGAGGCCCGCGCGATCAACCCCGCGCTGCGCGGCGGCTTCACCGCCGCCCTGTGGTGCGAGCGGGATGCGGCGGTCGAGCCGCGCACCGCCCAACTGGCGCTGAAGCAGGAGCTGTTGAAGTCCGGGCGGTATACGTACCTCGGTGGGCGTGAGGTCCGCGAGGTGAGGGGTACCGCCTCCGTCCGCGACGACCACGGCGATGTGCACAACGGTGACGCCGTGATCCTGGCCACCGGCGCCTGGCTCGGCGGACTCGTCCGCGAACTGGCCGGCCCCGATCTGCCGGTGCGTCGCGTACGCCTCCAGATGATGCAGACCGACCCGCTCGGTGAGCCGCTCACCACCTCCGTCGCCGACGCCGACAGCTTCCGCTACTACCCGGCGTACCGGAGCGAGGCGCTGGACACCCTCAACGCCCGGCAGGCACAGGAGCCGACCGCCGCCGAGCACAGGATGCAGCTCCTGATGGTGCAGCGCCGTGACGGCGGACTGACCATCGGCGACACCCACGAGTACGAGCACCCCTTCTCCTTCGACACCGTCGAGGAGCCGTACGAGCACCTCACCGGGGTCGTCGAATCCTTCCTCGGCCGCCCGCTGCCGAGGATCCGCCACCGCTGGGCCGGGGTTTACGCCCAGTGCACCGACGCCGGCCGGGTCGTCCACCGCCAGCAGGTGCGAGACGGCGTCTGGCTGGTCACCGGACCGGGCGGCCGCGGCATGACCTGCTCGCCCGCAATCGCCGAAACGACCGCCAACGAACTGGGCTGGTGAAGAAGTTGACCTCGCAGAACCCCCTCAACCTGATCGTGCTCGACATGGCCGGCACCACCGTCGCCGACGGCGGCCTCGTCGAGCAGGCCTTCTCCGCCGCGGCCCAGCGCCTCGGCGTGGAGCCCGGCTCCGCCGACCACGCCGGGAAGCTCGACTACGTACGCGCCACCATGGGCGAGTCCAAGATCTCCGTCTTCCGCCACCTCTTCGGTGACGAGGGCCGGGCCCAGCAGGCCAACACCGCCTTCGAGGAGGCGTACGGGGAGCTGGTCGACGGCGGCCTCATCGCCCCGGTCCCCGGCGCCCGCGAGGCGATCGAGGAGCTGAAGGCAGCCGGCCGCACGGTGGTCCTCACCACCGGGTTCGCGCGCGTCACCCAGGACGCGATCCTCGCCGCACTCGGCTGGCAGGACCTGGCCGACCTGACCCTGTGCCCCGCCGACGCGGGCGGGCGCGGGCGCCCCCACCCGGACATGGTCCTCGCCGCCTTCCTGCGCACCGGTGCGGTGGACGGCGTCCAGCAGACCGTGGTCGCCGGGGACACCTCGTACGACATGCTCAGCGGCATCCGCTCCGGGGCCGGGATCGTCGCGGGCGTGCTGACCGGCGCACACGACAAGGACCAGCTGACCCGCAACGGGGCCACCCACGTCCTGCGTTCGGTCGCCGAGCTGCCGGACCTCGTCGCCCGGGCGGAAGTATGACCGGCGGGGCCACCGGCGGGATCCGTTTCGATCAGGTCAGCGTCGCCTACGGCGGGAACACCGTCCTCGACCGGCTCGATCTGACCGTCGAACCCGGCGAGGTCATGGCGCTGCTCGGGCCCTCCGGGTCCGGCAAGACCACCGCCCTGCGCGCCGTCGCCGGATTCGTGCAGCCCGCCTCGGGGCGGGTGTACCTCGGCGACCGTGATGTCACCGGGCTGCCGCCCCACAAGCGCGGCATCGGCATGGTCGTCCAGCAGTACGCCCTCTTCCCGCACATGCGGGTCCAGGACAACGTCGCCTTCGGACTCAAGGCCCGCAAGACGGCGAAGGCGGAGATCCCCGAGCGGGTCGCCGAGGCCCTCGAACTCGTCGGCATGGCCGCCTACGCCGGGCGCTACCCGCGCGAACTCTCCGGCGGCCAGCAGCAGCGCGTCGCCATCGCCCGCGCGCTCGCCATCCGCCCCGGCGTGCTCCTGCTCGACGAACCGCTCTCCGCGCTCGACGCCCAGCTGCGCTCCGGAATGCTCGCCGAACTGGCGCGACTGCACCGGGAGTTGCCGGACGTCTCCATCCTGTACGTCACCCACGACCAGGTCGAGGCGCTCACCCTCGCCGACCGGATCGCGGTCATGGACAAGGCGCGGCTGCAGGACTGCGGCACCCCGCAGGAGCTGTACCGCCGTCCGCGTACGGAGTTCACCGCGTCGTTCGTCGGCAACGCGAATCTGCTGCCGGTCACCGTCGCCGACGGCGCCGGCACCGTCGACTTCGCGGGGCGCGCGCTCGACGTACCGACCGGCGAAGCGGCCGGCGGTGCCACCGCCACGCTGTGCGTCCGACCCCATCTGGTCGGGCTCGGCGACGGGCCCAACGCGCTGAGCGGCACGATCGCCGAGGTGCAGTGGCGGGGCTCCACCCACCGGCTGTACGTCGACGTCGACGGGCACCGGGTCAAGGCGGACCTCCGCGAGCTGCGTGAGACGCCGGCGCTCGGAGACGCGGTGACGCTGCACTTTGCCGCGGAGGACGCGGTGCTGCTGCCTGCGGGCACAGCACCGGGAGCCGGGGGAGGGGCGCATGCCTAGCGCGCCGACCGCGGACATCCGCCCGGGACCGTCCGGCAGCCGGTCCGTCCTCAGGCTCCGGACGGGCTCGATCGACGGCCCACGCAAGCCGGTCGAGGGCCCGGACCGGGGTGCGGGCGACCGCCGGATCCCCCGCTTCGTCTGGGCGCTGCCGCCCGTCGCCGTCCTCGCACTCGTCTTCCTCTATCCGCTGGCCCTCGTCGTTCAGCAGTCCGTCAGCCCGGACGAGGGCGGCACCTCGCTCGCCCCGTACGGTGACGTCTTCGCCTCCGAGTCGTTCCGCTCCGCGCTGACGACCACCGTGTGGCTGGCGGTCGGTTCGACGATCGGATGTCTGGTGCTGGGCTTCGTCCTGGCCATGGTCATCGCGTTCGTGCCGTTCCCCGGCGGCAGGGCGGTCGCCAAGTTCATCGACGTCTTCCTCTCCTTCCCGTCGTTCCTGATCACGCTCGCCCTGCTGTTCATCTACGGCAATGCCGGCATGGCCAACGGCCTGTGGACGGACGTCACCGGGGCATCGAGCGGGCCCTTCGACTTCCTCACCACCCCCTGGGGCGTGCTGCTCGCCGAGGTCACGTACTTCACCCCGTTCGTGATGCGTCCGCTGCTCGCCGCGTTCTCGCAGCTCGACACCGCGCAACTGGAGGTGGCGTCCTCGCTGGGCGCCAAGCCTGCCCGGATCGTGCGGCAGGTGATCCTCCCCGAGGCGCTCCCCGCGCTCGCCGCGGGCGGCAGCCTCGTCCTCGTGATGTGTCTCAACGAGTTCGGCATCGTGCTGTTCACCGGTGCGAAAGGGGTCACGACCCTGCCGATGCTCGTCTACAGCAAGGCAATCCTGGAGGCCGACTACCCGGCCGCCTGTGTCGTCGCCGTCGTCAACATCGCGATCTCCGTGGGTCTCTACAGCCTGTACCGGACGGTGAGCCGCCGTGTTGGTGCATAGCCGTACGGGGAAGTGGGCCGTCTGGGCCGTGTTCTTCGTGCTCTTCGTCCCGCTGTTCGCGGTGCCGCTGCTGGTCATCCTCGCCGCATCGTTCACCACCAACTGGTCCGGCGCCTTCCCCTCGGGCCCGACCACCGAGCACTACGCGGCCGCGACCGGCGGCGACTCCCTCCAGGCCCTGACCACCAGCCTGATCACCGCCGTCAGTGCCAGTCTGCTCGCCGTCACCGTCGGTTCCTGGGCCGCGCTCGCCGCCGCCTCGCTGCGCAGGCGCGGCAGGAGGTTCCTCGACGCGCTGTTCATGCTGCCGGTCGCCGTGCCGTCGGTCGTCGTCGGCCTCGCCGTGCTCGTCGCGTTCAGCAAGCCGCCGGTGCTGCTGAACGGGACGCGCTGGATCGTGATCCTGGCGCACACGATTCTTGTCACGGCGTTCGCCTATTCGTCGGTTTCGGCGGCAATAGTGCATCTCGACCCGATGTACGAACAGGCGGCGGCCAGTCTCGGCGCCCGGCCCTCGTACGTCCTGTGGCGTATCAAGCTGCCGCTCCTGCTGCCGTCCCTCACGGCGGCCGCAGGGCTCTGCTTCGCGCTGTCCATGGGTGAGTTGAGCGCCACGATGATGCTCTACCCGCCGGACTGGACACCGCTCCCGGTGCAGATCTTCGCGGCCACCGACCGTGGCTCGCTGTTCACCGGAGCGGCCGTCGCCGTGGTCCTGATGGGAACGACGCTGCTCGTGCTGCTCGGCGTCGCCCGAATCCGCACCAGGGCCTCGTACCGCTGATCCGTCGATCCGTGGATCGGCCGATACCCCCCCCGTACTGACTCCGGCCGGCTTCCGGCCGACATCCAGGAGATACGACTGCCATGCGCAAGAACCACCTCAAGCCCATAGCCGCCGTCACCGGCTGCCTCGCCCTCGCCGCCACCCTCTCCGCCTGCGGCGGCTCCTCGGCCGCCTCCGACGAGAAGGTCGTCACCGTCTACAGCGCAGACGGCCTCAAGGGCGAGAACGGCGACGGCTGGTACGACAAGGTCTTCAAGGACTTCGAGAAGAAGACCGGCATCAAGGTCAAGTACGTGGAGGGCGGCTCCGGCGAGATGGTGCAGCGCGCCGTCCGCGAGAAGTCCAACACCCAGGCCGATGTGCTGGTCACCCTGCCGCCGTTCATCCAGCAGGCCGACAGCAAGGGCCTCCTGACGGCGTACGCACCGGCCGGCTCCGACCAGGTCGACGGCGCCGACAAGGCGTCCGACTCCAAGTGGACCTCCGTCGTCAACAACTACTTCGGCTTCGTCTACAACAAGAAGGAGCTGAAGTCGGCACCCACCACCTGGGAGGAACTGCTCGACGGAAAGTTCAAGAACAAGATCCAGTACTCCACCCCCGGAGTCGCCGGTGACGGCACGGCCGTACTGATCAAGGCCATGCACGACTTCGGCGGCAAGGAGCCGGCGATGGAGTACCTGAAGAAGCTCCAGGCGAACAACGTCGGCCCGTCCGCCTCCACCGGCAAGCTCGCCCCCAAGGTCGACAAGGGTGAACTGCTCGCCGCCAACGGCGACGTCCAGATGAACTACGCACAGTCCAAGGACATGCCGAACCTCGGCATCTGGTTCCCCGCGAAGGGGGGCGGCAAGCCCACCACCTTCGCTCTGCCGTACGCGGCCGGCCTGGTCGACAAGGCCCCGCACAGCGCCAACGGCAAGAAGCTCCTCGACTTCATGCTCTCCGAGCAGGCCCAGAAGGACGTCAGCGCGGTCGGCGGCGGCTTCTCGGCCCGCAAGGACGTCGAGGCCACCGACGCCAACGCCATCGAGCTCGCCGAGCTGATGGACGGCGTGGAGATATTCCAGCCCGACTGGTCGGACATCGGCACCAACCTGGACACGTACGTCGAGGCCTGGAAGTCGGCCACCGGCAGCTGACCGCAGGCCGGCGATTCACCTTGAGGAAAAGGGACTTCGGCGGATTGTCGCGCAAAGGTAACGGGTCTGGACCACCCCGGACGCGGTGCCGCCGGCGTCCCCGCACACGGCGTACGGCAGGAGTCCCACATGGCAGAGCGCAAGCCGATCTCATCCTGGCTCACCGACATGGACGGAGTCCTGATCCACGAGCGGACGCCGATCCCCGGGGCGGATGCCTTCATCAAGCGGTTGCGGGACTCGGGGCCGCATGGTCTTCGGAGCCTGGCGCACACAAAGGATGTAAGGCCCTGAGGTGCGGAAACGCCGTTCCCAGGGCCCTGAACGTCTTATTTTGGCTGCCTGGCACTCCGCGGCGGGGCGGAGTGCCGGACCACCACTCAGACGAGGTCGACGAGGTCCGCGATCGAGTCCACGACCTTCGTCGGCCGGTACGGGTAGCGCTCGATGTCGGCCTTGGCCGTCAGCCCGGTGAGCACCAGGAAGGTGTCCATCCCGGCTTCCAGCCCGGCCAACACATCCGTGTCCATCCGGTCACCGATCATGGCGCTGCTCTCGGAGTGCGCACCAATCGTGTTCAGCGCACTGCGCATCATCAGCGGGTTGGGCTTGCCGACGAAGTACGGCTCCTTGCCGGTCGCCTTCGTGATCAACGCGGCAACGGAACCAGTTGCAGGCAACGCCCCCTCGGGCGAGGGCCCGGTGTTGTCGGGGTTGGTGGCGATGAAGCGGGCACCGTTGTTTATCAACCGGATGGCCTTCGTCAGGGCCTCGAACGAGTAAGTCCGAGTCTCACCCAGGATCACGAAATCGGGCTCGGCGTCGGTCAGCACGTACCCGGCCTCATGCAAGGCGGTGGTGAGCCCGGCCTCTCCGATGACGTAAGCCGTGCCGCCGGGGTGCTGGCTGTCCAAGAACTTGGCGGTGGCCAGGGCCGAGGTCCAGATGTTCTCAATCGGTACGTCGAGGCCGATCCGGCTGAGCCGTACATGCAGGTCTCGCGCCGTGTAGATCGAGTTGTTCGTCAGAACGAGGAATGGCTTGCCCGAATCCCGGAGCTTCTTGATGAAGGCATCCGCGCCAGGGATCGGCACGCCTTCGTGCATCAGCACCCCGTCCATGTCGGTGAGCCACGAATCGATGGGCTTGTGATCTGTCATGGGTGCGGCTCCTGCCATACGAGGACTCACGGGATGACCATGCTATTCACTCGTCGCACTCAGGGCCTGAACGTCTCGCAGCCCGGACCGGTCGCCGGGCGGTCTTGTTGTACACGGGCTACTTCCACACGATCTCAAGGAGTTCCGGGCGGAACACTCCGCGCTGTGCGCCGCCCTTACCTGCTCCGCTGATCACCACAGATTCGATACTCCTCATGATCTCCTGCCGCTTCATGTCCACGGTGTAGCCCTCCCATTCGCGGACGATGCGACCGGCCGCGGAGCCTGCTCGGGCGGGAGTCCCCGAAAGCGCCGAGGCCTTTTCCTTCGTGTCCCGCTCCTTGTCCTCCAGGCGGCGGATCTCGCGGGCGAACTCGCCGAGAGAGAGCAGGTCGTCAGCCCGAAGCTGTCGAGCCTCGGCTTTGTCCGCCTCGATCTGCTCCAATGTCTTCTTGGCCTTGACCAACTCGGGGTCTTCCTCTTCAGCGGGCTGCACATTGCGAGCCTGCTTCTTGAGGTTGCCGAGAAGGACCTTCTCTACGTAGTCATCGACGGGGGGACCGCTGCGGGACAGCTTTCCGCACCCGCCGCTCGCCTTCTTGCACAGGTAGTAGTACCCGTACTTCTCGTAGCTGGGAGTGCCCTTCGCGTACATGGCGGATTGCAGGCCGGTTCCGCACTTCGCGCAGCGGGCGATGCCAGTGAGCAGCCGCTTCGTGACCGTGGTCCCAGTCTTGCGGCCCCTGCCGGTGTTCTTCCGGGCGTCCAGTGCATCGATCAGTTCCCGCCACTCCGCAGGCGTGAAGATCGTCTCCCACTGCCCGATGACCGGTGTGCCGTCCGTGCGCTCAACCAGGTATTCGGTGGGGTCCACGCGGCCGGACCTCTCGCGAACTTCCTGCGGGATGTAGGCGCGGTACCCGCACAGGCGAGGGTTCCTCAGCACGTACTTCACGCTGGTGTACCCGATCGTCTTGCCGGGGGGAGTCTGGGGGCCGCGCACACCCAGTTCCGTCCACTCTTCATGGAGAGTGGCGATCGTCTTGCCCTTGACCACGTCCCTGCGGGCCTTCCGAAGAAGCTCGGCTTCCCACTCGTCGACGTGCTCTACGTCCTTCCAGCCGAAAGCCCGCTGCCCTTTGTGCGGCTTCCCGTCCGTGGCCTCGGCCAGCTTCTGCCGGGCGACTCGGCGGGCGGCATCCGCGGAGAACTTGTTGGCGATGGTCACGTAGATGCGGGCCTGGAAACGCCCGTCTCCGGTCGTCAGGTCATAGTCACCTGCGGTGGTACCGAAGACCATGGGCCGACGAGCCTGCTCGTAGATGTCGATGAGACGTTCAAGGTCGCGCGGCTGGCGGGCGATGCGGTCGATGTTGTAGGCCAGGATGCCGCTGATCACACCGTTCTGAAGGTCGAGGACCATCTCCTCGAAGTCCTTGCGCTTCACGCGGCGCTTGTAGGCGGAGGTGTCGTTGTCCTCGTAGACGCGGTGCACGTTGACGCGCTTGAGCTGAGCCAAGTCGTACACGTCTTCGCGCTGGCGGACGACTCCCTCTCGGCCGTCGCGCCCGTCACCTATCTGCCCGATGTCCGAGATTCGGGCGTATCCACCTACTGCGAGCATGTCTGTCCCCGCCAGCGCTGCCATCAAGATTGGGCCAAAGTATACGTTTGATGTGTGCGTGGTGAGGTTCGTACATACAGCTTCGAAGATTGATGTGCTGGCCACTGGAGGCGGGGATGCAGACGTTCCTGGTCCTCACCGGTCTCACCACAATGGCCGACATCGACAAGTACCCCTTCCGGCCGTCCAGGGTCGTCGATTCCATCGCCGATCTGGTCGACCTCGTCGACGTGAGCTGAGCCCGGCGGGGCACTGGCCCGAGGGGGGAGGGGGGAGCGTTCCGAGCGGGCCTTGCCCGCCCGCCCCTCCCGTGCCCCTGCGGATGCGAAAAGCCGGAGCAGGCGTGAACCTTCCCTAAGGAGGTTCACGATGCGTTCGATACCCCTCACGTTCTGTGCCGTCGCGGCCGTCGCGGCGACCCTGGTGCCGGCTTCCGCCGCACTGGCCGAATCCGGGTCCGACCAGACGGGCTCGGACTCCCGCACCACACTCTCGGTGACCCCGCCCTCCGCCGCCCCGGGCGGCGACGTGGCCCTCAGGCTGGACGCCTGCGGGGGCAAGGAGGCCAGGGGCACTTCCGATGCCTTCGTCTCGGAGGCGCGCTTCTCGCCCGCCGCGGACGGGGGCCTTTTCGCGCAGGCCCGGATCAGCTCGGGCGCCTCCCCGGGCGACCACGACATCCAGATCGTCTGTACGGACGACAAAGGCACCAAGGCATCCGGCAGGGTCACCGTCATCGACCGCGACCAGGCCACGCCCCTCGCCCCGGTCAGCGCGGGAGGCGGCGGCACCGCCGTCCTCACCGACAAGGAAGCCCATCAGGACGGCCCCGGCGCCGTGCATGTGGTGATCGGTCTGGCCCTGGCCGCCGTCGCGGCCGCCGCCGTCGGGTTCCGCAGCGTGCGCCGTCGCCGCCCGGCCGAGGACTGACGTGTCCGCCCCCGACCGCCCCGAGGGTCGCGGCCGGCTGCTCACCGGAGTGGCCTGGGCCGTCCTGCTGATGGGCCTGTGGCTCTGGGGCCGCGACATCGCCGACGGCTCCGGCGCCAGCTCCGCCCCGACCACCGGCGACATCGCCGCGGTCGGGCGACCGCTCGGCGTCCCGCTGCCCCCGCCGCACGACCCGATCGAGGGCGCCGCGCCGGAGCGGGTCGAGGTCCCGTCGATAGGGATCAAGGCGCCCGTGGTCGCCCGCGGCCTGGACAAGGACGGGGCGATCGAACCACCGCCGTTCGACACGCCCCATACCGTCGGCTGGTACGGCAACGGCACCGAGCCCGGCGCGAAAGGCCCCGCCCTCTTCGTCGGCCATGTCGACACCGAGACCCAGCCGGCTGTCTTCTACGGGCTCAGCGCGGCCCGCCCCGGCGCCAAGGTCGAGGTGACCCGCGCGGACGGCAGGGTCGCCGAATTCACCATCGACGACGTCCAGGTCTTCACCCGGGAACGCTTCAACGCCGACAAGGCGTACGGCCCCCGCAAGAACGGCCGCGCGGAACTCCGCCTGATCACCTGCGGCGGCACCTATGACCGGGCGGCACGCTCGTACGACGCGAATGTGGTCGTCTCGGCCTACCTGACCGGCGAGAAGTCCGCGGGGAGCGGCAGCGACTGACGACGCCGGTATCCGGCCCGGCCGGCAGCCCTCTTCCCCCGGGGCGCCGGCCGGGCCGGTCCTCGACCGCGGCGGGCGGGTGCGGGAGTAGCCGACGCCGACACGGGAGGCCAGGGGGGGACCGTGCCCGACACTCTAGGGCGGCGAACCGCCTTGGCCCAGAGCTTTTCTGACGCACCGTCGATAATCGGTCACTCTCGGCTTCCGGGCGAACGGACAGAAGCCCTGTGCCAGGATGAAGGGGACGCGGCAGTGCACCGCCGTCGCACCCGAGGGGGAGTGGATGTACGGCAGTTGCAACGGCCGGTCGGGCATGGTGCGGGCGGGTGCGGTGGCCGTGGTCGGGGCTGTTCTGCTGCTCGCGGGATGCTCATCCTTGTCCGGCTCGTCCCCCGGCTCCGGCGGCGCGGGTTCGTCCGGCTCGTCCCCCGGCTCCGGCGGCGCGGGTTCGTCCGGCTCGTCCCACGGCTCCGGCGGCGCGGGGAAGAATGCCGGTGCCATCGGTCAGCGTCCCCGGGGCAGCGACCCGTACTGGGTCAACCCGGACGGGAACGCGGCCAGGCAGGTCGCCGCGTACACGAAGGACGGCGACGGGGAGAACGCCGGTCTGATCGAGAAGATCGCGCGGCAGCCCGTCGGCGAGTGGATCGGCCCGGACGATCCGGAGGCCGAGGCGAAGGGCTTCACGGAGGCGGCCGAGAAGGCCGACCGGGAAGCGCTGCTGGTCCTCTACAACATCCCGCACCGCGACTGCGGCCAGTTCTCCAAGGGCGGCGCCGCCGACGGCAATGCGTACCGGGCCTGGCTGGAGGGCGTCGCCAAGGGCATCGGTGACCGGCGCGCCACGGTGATCCTGGAGCCGGACGCGCTGCTGCACATGGTCGACGGGTGCACACCGCAGGAGTTTCACGAGGAGCGGTACGACCTGCTGAAGGGGGCCGTCGATCGGCTCAAGCGGCAGCCGGACACTCGCGTCTACATGGACGCCGGCAACGCCGGCTGGCGCACCCCCGACGCACTCTTCCAGCCGCTCCGGCGGGCGGGCGTCGAAGCGGCCGACGGATTCGCCGTCAACGTCTCCAACTTCCAGACCACGGCGGCCAGTACGGACTTCGGTAAGCGGCTCTCGGCGAAGATCGGCGACAAGCCGTTCGTCATCGACACCAGCCGCAACGGCAACGGCCCGTACAGCGGGGGCGCACCCGAGGAGAACTGGTGCAACCCGCCCGGCCGCGCGCTCGGCGAGACGCCGACGACCGACACGGGTGACGAACTGGTCGACGCATACCTCTGGGTCAAGCGGCCCGGTGAGTCCGACGGTGACTGCAAGGGCGGCCCGAAGGCGGGCGATTGGTGGCCCGAGTACGCGCTGGGGCTGGCCCGGGCGACGAAATAGGGTACGGGGCGCCCGGAATCACCGGACGCCCGCCCGGGGACCCGCACCTACGGCACCTCGACCCACATCCCCTCGGACGGCGTCCCCCTGTCGTCCGTCACGAACAGCATGTACCACCCCGACGGCACCAACGCCCGGCTCCCCGGCACCGTCACCGTGATCCCGCCCGCCGTCCTCTTCAGGCCCAGTGCCACCGACCGCTGGTCGGTGTCCGTGACATGGGTGACCGCACTCGGCCGTATCAGCTTCGCCGAGGTGATCGTCGCCCCGTGCGCTGTCGTGAACCTGCCCGTACCGCCGCGTCGGATGCTCTTCGGCCCGGCCGTCAGCTCCGGGCGCGAGCCGCGGTACAGATACGGCGGCGTGTAGATCTCGATGCGCTGCTCGAAGACGCCCGGCCGGGTGTTCGCCCGGTCCGCGTAGAGCGAGTCCGAGCCGAAGACCATGACCCGGCCGTCGGGGAGGAGTACGGACCCCGAGTGGTAGTTGCGGCCCACCGACGGGTCGGCGACCCGCTTGTACGTGTCCGTCCTCGGGTCGTACAGCCGGGCCTGCAGCACATTGGACCCGCCGCGCCCGCGGTAGTCGTTGGAGCCGCCGGTGACCAGCAGCGAGTCGTCGGGGAGGAGGGAGGCGCTCGGATAACGGGTGCCTTTCTCCAGCGAGGCGCCGTCCCGGAACCTCGGGGCGGGGTCCTTCAGGTCGACCAGACGTGACTTCGCGCTTGACCTGTCGGACTCGCCGACCCCGCCACCGCCGATGACCATGAACTTCTCGTCCTGGGCCGGGGGCAGCCGTACCGTCGCCGACGTCTCCATCTCGTCGGCGTCGCTCAGGCCGGGGATCTTCCTGAAACTGTTCGTCGCCAGGTCCCAGATGCCGGGCTCGCGGCCGACACCGGCGGGGCCGTATCCGGCGTTCGAACCGGAGTAGAAGAGCTTTCCGTCGTTCAGCAGGAAGACCGCGGGGTACGTGGGGAACCTCCGGACGATGCCGGTGTACCGCCACTTCCTGGTCTTCGGGTCGTAGATCTCGTCCTTGCCGGGGACGATCTGCCCGATCTCGTCCAGCCCGGAAAGGGCGAGGACCCTGCCGTCCCGGAGAGTGGTCAGCGTCGGGTACCAGCGCGCCTCGTTCATCGGGTCGACGGTGATGTACTTCTCCGCCACGGGGTCGAACTCGAAGGCTTCCCGGATGCCCTGGAAGTCCTTCTTGTCGAGGGCGAGCTTCTGCGCGATTCCGTATACGTTCCGCGCGTCGGAGCCGGTCAGGCCCGCGATCCGGTAGTTGTCCTCGGTGCCCGTCCCGTACTCCTCACCGGATTTCTGTGCCTCGACATAGATCCGGCCGAGGCCGGCGTCGTTGCGCAGGAACGCACCGGTCCTCCTGTCGAAGACCTTGGTGGCCCTCTCGACCAGCACAGGGTCCTTGGAGACGAACGTCCTGCCGTTGGCACTGCCCGTGAACCGGGTGCCCGCGGGCAGGGTGACCGGCTTGTCCGGGTCCTCGTTGTGGACGATCATCAGGCCGCCGGCCTTGGTGACATCGCCCTTGAGCTTCTCGTAACGCCTGGTGCCGCCGGCTATGAGCAGCTTGCCGTCGGGCAGCTGGGTGTGACCCGAGCAGAACATGTCCTTGGGCGTGGGTATGTTCTTGAACTCATCGGTCTTCGGGTCCCACAGCACCGACCGGAAACTCTTCGCGTCGAAGTTCTTTTGGTTGTTGCCGGAGCCCGCGACGAGCAGCACCTTGCCGGTGTGCAGCAGTGCCGCGTGGATCGTATTGATCCGGTACCCGGGAGGGATGTCCAGGAAGTCCCAGTGGCCGTTCGCGGCCTTGTAGTCCGGCTTGTTGATCTTGTACTCGTGGTAGCGCTCGCTGCTGAAGCGGTACACCCACGGCCCGTTCGCTCCCGAGAGTGCCAGAACCACCGCCGTACTGATCGCCATGCGGCGGGTACGGAGGCTCGGACGGTAATTCATCGTTCACGTCCCCCAGGAGCGGTCTGCATGGTCTGTTCGTCGTCGGCCCGCTCGGGATCGGCCTGCATGTGCGCCGGCTGCGGGGGTGGGGTGGTGCGGCGCTTCCGCTTCTCCGTGCGGACGGTGTACTGCCAGCCGAGGATCGGTGCCGCGGTGATCAGCAGCGCCATGGCGGCCCAGGTGAGCATCGCCGGATGGCTGTGTCCGAGTACGAAGGAGGCGGCGATGGAGCCGCCGAAGACCAGGATGAAGAAGAGGTGGATCCGGAAGGTGCCGAAGAGGGTGTCCGGGCTGGACGAGTCGCCCTTGGGCGTCACCACGAACGAGCTCTTGCGGCGGAGCACGGCATCCAGCAGCGAGCGTGCGTAGACCGGGGCGGAGAGCGCGGACATCATCATGCCGGC
This sequence comes from Streptomyces sp. NPDC037301, assembly GCF_055602785.1. Classification (NCBI taxonomy): domain Bacteria; kingdom Bacillati; phylum Actinomycetota; class Actinomycetes; order Kitasatosporales; family Streptomycetaceae; genus Streptomyces; species Streptomyces sp. NPDC037301. The sequence goes on along the minus strand of NZ_JBVJWD010000040.1, from coordinate 41,340 downwards.
CAGGCCGCCGGAGCCCTCGGGCTCGTGCGGTGAGACATTGTGCCGCCGGTTCCAGATGTACAGGCCGATCTGGAGCGCCGAGGCATTGCCGTACAGCATCATCCAGACCGTCGGGTCGATCTGCACACCCGAGGCGCCCATCCCCAGGAACAGTGCGCAACTCAGCGTCGCGAGGATCCAGTTCAGGGCGGACATCGGGTAGAAGATGATCATCATGGTGTAGTTGAAGAGCTTGCCCACGGGGAGCGAGAAGAAGCCCTTCCAGTACTGCTTGAGGATCGTCTCGTACGTCCCCCGCGACCAGCGAAGCTGCTGGGTGAAGAAGTCCGTCCACGCGGTCGGGCCCTCGCCGACGGCCAGCACGTCCGGGGTGTAGACCGAGCGCCACTTGCGGCCGGTCCGCGGATTGCGGGCGCGGTGCATCTCGAAGCCGGTCGCCATGTCCTCGGTGATCGAGTCGTACAGACCGCCGATCTGTCTGAGGGCCGAGATCCGCACCGCGTTGCTGGTGCCGACGAACATCGGGGCGCCGTAGCGGTTGCCCGCGCGCTGGATCAGTGCGTGGAAGAGGAACTGCTGGGACTCGGCGGCCTTGGTGACCAGCGTGTCGTAGTTGCCGTAGACCTGCGGGCCGATGACGAAGCCGACGTCCGGGTCGCGGAAGTAGCCGAGCGTCCGCTCCAGATAGTTGGGCAGGGGTACGTGATCGGTGTCGACGGACGCGAAGAAGTCGTACGCGCCGCCGTGCGCGTCGAGCCAGGCGTTGTAGTTGCCGTGCTTGGTCCTCGCGCGGTGCGCACCCTCGGCCCGGTTCCAGTGTGCGACGCCCTTGCGGGTGAAGTGGTGCACCCCGAGCCGGGCGCAGACCTCCTTCACGGCCGGGTCGTCGCCCTCGTCGAGCAGCCAGACGTGCACCGTCCCGCGGTGCCGGATGCGGACCGCGGCCTGAAGGGTCTTCGTCACCATCTCCAGGGGCTCCTTGCGCGGGACGAAGGAGGTGAGGAAGGCGACTCTGGTGCCGGTCTCCGGTACGACCGGGACCGGGTCGCGCGCGACCAGCGTCGCGTGCGCGTTCGACAGGACGTTCAGCGTGCGGAAGAGCTCGATCAGGCCGATCGAGACCAGCATCACGATGTCGAGGAACAGCAGCGTGTCGTTCTTGAGATTCGGGTCGCGCCGCGTCCAGTGATCCGGCTGCATGAGCCAGACGAACAGGCCGAGCGAGACGAGGGGCGCGGCGCCCAGCAGGAGCGCCGCGCGGATTCTGTGCGGCTCCTGCGAGAGCAGCGAGCGGTACTGCACCCGGTACGGTCTGCCCGGATCGGGACGGGTCAGTGGGCCGGCGAGCCGGCTGTAGTGCTCGTAGTCGTAACGCGGCAATGCGTTCTTCGGGTGCCGCTGTTGTTCCCCGGTCCTCGGCTGCGCCGGTATCCGGAGCTGAGTGGTCCGGGAAGGGTCGTCGTTCTGCTGCCGGGCGCCTGTCGGCGTCGACGTCATGGGTCATCCCCCTGCACGCGTGGTCAGTGCGTGACTGATCGGTCGTCTCGGCCACGGCGATTCCCCTCGGTCGCCGCGGACGACATCAATGGCGGGCGACCTTCCGCTCAGACACGGAACGGCGCCCTTCCGGCTGTCTGATGCCTCCCCGGCATCTGTCCCCGAGCGGGGCCCCCACCCCACGTAGCGGACAACCGGAACTTCCCCCTCTGCATCCCCCAACTGCACGGCGCATCAGCCTGGTTGGAGCTGACGGCCTCTAGACAGGTTGTCCGACCCAGGTCCCGATCGCAAGGGTGAAAAGGGTGGGTTACCAGTCATACGTGCGATTTGAGGAACCCTTGCGGAAGGGGTGCGCGGAGGCGTAAGCGAGGGCTCTTCGAGCCCCTGAGTGACGAGACGGTCACTGCGTGACAGCTGTGCGCCGCCCAAGGGTCCCGTGAAAGCGGCGACGCGGGGGCCCGGTTCATGAACGAACAAGACCCCCTCACGCGTAGTGAGGGGGTCTTGACTCTGCGTGCGCCGCCAGGGACTCGAACCCCGGACCCGCTGATTAAGAGTCAGCTGCTCTAACCAACTGAGCTAGCGGCGCCTGCTGACCTGGAGAACTCTACCTGAAGGTGAGGTGTGCTCCTGACCATTTCCCGTCCGTCACGGCCTGTCGGATGGTCGTTTTTTCTCTTCTGTCCGTCAAAATGCGATATGTCAGGAGAGTTGAGACACTGGCGCCCGTGCAGATGCGCCCAAAGATCTTGACGAGTGCGGAGGGGAATCGCATGACTGTGCCGGCTTTCGAGGAGTACGTACCCGCCAGCGACTGCACCTGCGCGGGATGCGCCGCACAACGGCGCACCGCCGCCAGTGCCTTGCCCCTGCGGTACGGAGGTCATCCGGCCGCACATGGCGCGCGCCGCGCGCTGGTGCTGGTCACCGCGGCCGGAGTGGTGCTGAGCACCGGCGCGGCCGAGGCGGCGAGCGCGCCGGGCGACCGGGCGGCGGAGGCGACCGGAGCCGCCCGTACGGATGAGACGACGGTGTCGGTGGACCCGGAGACCCCGGCCGACGAGGGCGACCCGGTCACCCCGGCCGACCGGGATCCGGACAGTCCGCAGGGCGGGCCGGGGCCGCTGCGGGGCACGGGGGCCTCGGGTCCGCCCTCGTCCACCGGGACCACATTGCGCAAGACCAGCCGGGCCGCGATCATGAACCGCGCGAAGAAGTGGGTGTCCGCGCAGGTTCCGTACAGCATGAGCAAGTACTGGACCGACGGTTACCGGCAGGACTGCTCCGGCTATGTGTCGATGGCCTGGAACCTGCCCGGCAACGAGTGGACCGGCAGCCTCGCCAAGTACGGGAAGAAGATCGCGCGGGCGAAGCTGCAGCCCGGCGACATCCTGCTCTTCCACAATCCGGCCAACCCCTCGAAGGGCTCGCACGTCACGATCTTCGGCGGCTGGACCGACGGCACGCACACCCACTACACGGCGTACGAGCAGAAGAAGCCGCACACCCGCAAGCAGACGACGCCCATGGCGTACTGGACCAACTCCGGCAAGTACGTCGCGTACAGCTACAAGGCGCTCAGCAGCGGTAGCGGCGTGTCGACGAAGGCGTTCCCGGGCGCCGGGAAGTTCGGCCCCGGTATCAGCAACACCCACGTCACCCAGCTCGGGAAGATGCTCGTGGACCGGGGTGGCAAGCGCTTCTACAAGGTCGGCCCGGGACCGGGCTGGGGTGACGCCGACCGGCGCGCGACCCAGGCGTTCCAGAAGGCCCAGGGCTGGAAGGGCAAGGAAGCGGACGGCGTCCCCGGCCCCCACACCTGGCAGCACCTGGCCAACGGGACCGGTCGCGACATCCCCGCCACCGGGAGCGGGAGCGGCCGGGGTGATTCGAATCCGGCTTCGAAGTTCCCCGGGCGGGGCTATTTCCGGCCCGGTCGGTCGAACAGCCATGTCGACAGGCTCGGCAAGCAGTTGGTGAAGAAGGGATACGGCAAGCACTACCTGTCGGGACCGGGGCCCCGGTGGACCGAGGCGGACCGGCGCAATGTCGAGGCCTTCCAGCGGGCCCAGGGCTGGCGGGGCGGAGCGGCCGACGGCTACCCCGGCCCGGAGACCTGGCGACGACTCTTCGCGTGACAAAACGGACATGACGGAGGCGGGAATGGGATCCACGGTGTCGGACAGCTCCGGAACCCCGGAGAACGCGCGGGAGCGGGAAGGGGAACGGGAAGGGAAGCGGGAGCAGGGGGAGATGCCGGTGCCGGTGTGGGGTCCGGACCAGGTGAAGGCGCGCCGCGGGGCGGGGGGGCCGGGCGAGGAGACGGCCCTGGGCCCGGGGGGCGGTGCGGGCTCGGATTCGGCTCTGGATTCGGGGAGCGGTGCGGGCTCAGTGGCGGCATCGGGTTCGGGGGCAGCCCCGGACGCGGAGCCGGGTGTCGGCCCCGACTCGGTGGTCGACCTTGTGCTGGACCTGGTCCCGGGTGAGGAGGCGGACTCCGCGACCCTCGGCGCGACCTCGGCCTCGGTATCGGTCCCGGCCGTGGGCGCCGAACCCGTCCCGGACACCGCGCCCGTCCCGGCCTTGGCCGGCCACCGCACCGGGCCCGGTTCCGGCACTCCGTCCCCGCCCTTGCCTCCGTCCTTGTCTCCGTCTCCGTCTCCGTCTCCGTCTCCGTCTTCGTCCCCGTCCCCGTCCACGAGCCGGGCCGTTCCCGACACCGTCTTCGACTCCCTCCCCGTCGCCGGGGGCGACGGGGCCGAGCAGTCCGGCGACGCCCCGTGGAGGACCGGGCGGCATCGTGCGGTCATCGCCAATGAGCGGACCGCCGCCATCCCCGTACACCAGCTCTTCCGTGAGAACCCCGAGCACACCGACGCGGCCGCGCTCCCCGCCGGTGTGATGCGGCGGGGGGCCGGCGGTGACCAGCCGGCGGCGGGGGTGCGTCGGACGCCCGTGCCGAGGGGGCCGCAGGTGCAGCCCTCGACGCGGCCGGCGCCGGTCGGTGATCCACAGCTTGCCGAGCGGTCGGGGCCCGCGCTGCCCGGCTGGGTGGCGCTGCTCGCCGGGCTGGCCGGGATCGTCGCCGGTGGCGCCGCCCTCTGGTGGGTCGGCGCGCTGCCCGCCGCCGCGCTCGCCCGGTTCGGGATCGGCTCGCGTCGTTACGAAGGGATCGGTTCCGGCGCCTGGGCGGCGCTCACCGTGCTGGTGACCGCGGTGCTCTTCGCACTCGGCGGCCTGAGCCGCGGACGGGTCGGGTACGCCTGGGTGCTGACGCTCTTCGGCGAGTACCGCGGGAGTGTGCGGCGGACCGGGCTGATGTGGATCAGCCCGCTGCTGCTGCGCCGCCGGGTCGACGTACGCCTGCGGCACTGGCGCAGCGAACCGCTCCCCGCCGTGGATGCCAACGGTACGGCGCTGCGCGTCGTCGTCCTCGTCGTCTGGCGGATCAGGGACACCGTCCGGGCGGCGCTCGGGGTCGCGGACCACGAGGCGTATCTGCGTGAGCAGGTGGAGGCGGCGATGGCCCGGGTCCTCTCGCAGCTGCCCGCCGACGCCTTCCACGAGGACGCGCACACCCTGCGCAACGCGGAGGCCGTCGGCGATGCGCTGACCCGGATGCTGAAGGCGGACTGCGAGCCCGTCGGCATCGAGGTGTACTCCGCGCAGCCGACCGGAATCGAGTACGCACCGGAGATCGCCGCGGCCATGCAGCGCCGCCGGATCGCCGCCATCGACGCCAAGCACCGCGACAGTGTGCTGACTTCGGTGGTTGACGCGGTGGACGACACTGTCAACCGACTGACCGCGAGGGGGCTCGTGGAGCTGGACGACTACGAACGGAAGGCGCTGGTCAAGGACTTGACGGTGGCCTTCTACACCGGACGCAGTGGCGGGGAGGGCGCCTGAGGACTTCGGGGGGCGCTCCGGCGGCGAAGCGGAATCCAACTCCCATTGGTCTGGACATGTTCATGTCGCGTCAATAATCTAAGACTTGGTCTAGACCGCAGCACATGCGCGCAGCAGGGCTCATGGAACCTCCCCCACGTTCTTGAGGAGCGACAGCAATGCGTACAAGGGCAAGCGCGGCCGTAGTCGGCCTGGCGATAGCGGGCGTCTCGATGTTCGCGACGGGCAGTGCCAGTAGCCACGGCTACACCGACAACCCCATCAGCCGTCAGAAGCTCTGCGCCAATGGCACGGTGACGGGCTGCGGCAACATCCAGTGGGAGCCGCAGAGCGTCGAGGGCCCCAAGGGCTTCCCGGCGGCAGGTCCGGCCGACGGCAAGATCTGCTCGGGCGGCCACTCCGAGTTCGCCCAGCTCGACGACCCGCGCGGTGGCAACTGGCCCGCCACCAATGTCACCGCGGGGCAGGGCTTCGGCTTCCGCTGGCAGTTCACCGCGCGCCACGCCACGACGGACTTCCGCTACTACATCACCAAGAACGGCTGGGACCCCACCAAGCCCCTCACCAGGGCCGACCTGGAGTCGCAGCCCTTCATGACGGTCCCGTACGGCGGCAAGCAGCCCCCGGCGACCCTGACCCAGCAGGGCACCATCCCCACCCAGAAGACCGGGAAGCACATCATCCTGAGCGTCTGGACGATCGCGGACACGGCGAACGCGTTCTACGCCTGCTCCGATGTTCAGTTCTGACGTGTAGTCGGTTACCGTGCGGCGCCATGGGGAGCGCAGGCACCGTCGCGGAGCTCGTACAGCGCCAATGGGGCGACCACCGGCCGGGACTGAGATCTGAGGGCACCGTCCTCAGTCATCACCAGGTCGCCTCGGGCGCTGCCGCACGGGCCGCGCTGCTGGCGGATCTGCTGCCGGCGGGCAGCGAACCGCACCTCGGGGTGCTGATGGACAACACCCCTGAATTTGCTTTCTGGTTGAGCGCGGCGGCCCTGGCCGGGGTCGCCGTCGCCGGTATCAACCCCACCCGGCGCGGCGCCGAACTCGCCCGCGACATCCTGCACACCGACTGCCGCGTCCTGGTGACCGAACGCGCGCATCTCTCGCTGCTCGACGGCCTGGATCTTCCGGGTGTACGGGTGCTGGTCACCGACACCGATGCGTACACCGAACTGCTCGCTCCGTACGCCGGAGCGAAACCGGGCGACACGGTCCTGGCCGAAGTCGGGCCCGGAACCCGGATGCTGCTCTACTTCACCTCGGGTTCGACGGGCGCCCCCAAGGCCGCGATCTGCTCCCAGGGGCGGCTGGCGGCGGCCGGGCGGTCCCTCGTCGATCACTTCGGCGTCCGGCGTGAGGACGTCCACTACATCTGCATGCCGATGTTCCACGGCAACGCGGTGATCGCCGACTGGGCGCCCGCGCTGGCCGGCGGGGCCGCGGTCGCGCTGCGCCGCCGCTTCTCGGCCTCCGGATTCCTCGACGACGTACGGGCGCACGGGGCTACGTACTTCACCTATGTCGGCCGTGCCGTGCAGTATCTGCTGGCCACCCCCGAGCGCCCGGACGACCGCGAGCACCCGCTGCGGCTCGGCTTCGGCACCGAGGCCGGCGCGGTGGACGCGGCCCGCTTCCGGGAGCGGTTCGGGGTGCGGCTGGTCGAGGGTTACGGCTCCTCCGAGGGCGGCGCGGCGATCCAGCGGACCCCGGACACCCCGGAGCGCGCGATCGGGAAGGCGGCGCCGCGCGACGATCTCGCGGTCGTCGACCCGGAGACCGGCGAGGAGCGGGCCGCCGCGGTCTTCGACGAGTCCGGAAGGCTGGCCAACGGGGCGGATGCGATAGGGGAGTTGGTCAACCGGGGCCGTACACCCTTCGAGGGGTACTGGCGCAACGCGGCGGCGGACGCGGACCGGGTGCGCGGCGGCTGGTACTGGACCGGGGACCTCTTCTTCCGCGACGCAGACGGCTTCCTCTACTTCGCGGGCCGTACGGACGACCGGCTGCGGGTGGACAGCGAGAACCTGGCCGCCGCGGTGATCGAGAACATCCTGGCCCGCTGGGAGGACGCGGCGGCCGTGGCGGTGTACGCGGTGCCGGACCCGGTCGCCGGGGACCAGGTGATGGCGGCGTTCGCGATGCGGGAGGGGGCTGCGTTCGACCCGGACTCCTTCGCCGCGTTCCTGGCGGCCCAGCCGGACCTGGGGACGAAGATGGCGCCCCGCTTCGTACGCATCGTCCCGGCGATGCCGGTGACGGCGACGAACAAGGTGCACCGGGTCGGGCTGCGCCGCGAGGGCTTCCGGTGCGGGGGATCTGTGTGGTGGAAAGGTGCCCGGGGCGGGTACGAGGCGTTCGGCGATGAACAAATGGGAGCCCTGCTGAACGAGTTCAAGGCACACGGGCGAGACGGCCTGCTGCCCCCGATCTCTCCCATAGCCTGAAGGGCATGGGGGCCCCTCGACGGGCTTGAGGATCAAGCCCGTCCGGCGATCGAGGGCAGAGCGGCGAGGTGGGTGGACCCGCACTAATTCGTCAGGGCCAGCTCCTCCCGGTCCGCCACCGCGGACCTGGGCCGCAGCAGCGTCACGGCCAGCACCGCCCCCGCCAGCAACAGTGCGGCCCCAGCCACCGAGGCGTACCGCATGCTGTGCACGAAGGCCTCCCTCCCGACCGAGATCAGCGAACCGTCCCCCGTGGCCACCGCGCCTGGCAGCGTCTTGCGGGCCGCCTCCGGTGCCGAGCCAGGCATGTCCGCGGTGTAGACCGCCGTGGCCACAGCACCCAGCAGGGCCATCCCCAACGCACCGCCGAACTCCTGCCCGGTCTCCAGCAGCGAGGCCGCCGAACCAGCCTTCTCCGGCGGGGCAGTGGACAGCGCCAGGTCCGAGACGAGCGCCATCACGGTGACGATGCCGCAGCTCATCACGGCGCAGCCGCCGAGCAGCAGCCACAGCGAGTCCGTACCCGTCAGGGCGAGGACCGCGAAACCGGCGGCGGCGATGACGAAACCGGCGCAGATGACGCGCGTACGGTCGGTCCGCTGGGCGATCGCCGTGGCCGTCGGGGCGGCGGCACCCACCGCAAGTGACGGGGCCAGGCTCCACAGCGCGGCCTCCATCGTGCTCATGCCGAGCACCGACTGCAGATACTGCGTGGTGAAGAACGAGGACCCCATCATGGCGAACGCGGCCAGCGCGTTCAGCCCGATCCCGGCCGCGAAGCCGCTGTTGCGGAAGAGCTCCCGGCTGATCATCGCGTCGCCGTGGCCGCGCTGGCGGCGGACGAAGAACCAGCCGACGACGAGCCCGACGGCGGTGATCAGCGTGTTCCGCACATCGAGCCCGTGCGCGGCGCTCTCCTTGACCCCGTAGACAACGGGCAGCACGGCCCCCATCGACAGCGGCACGCTCAGGAAGTCGAACCGGCCGGGGCTCGGGTCCTTGAACTCCGGCACCAGCACCGGCACCAGGACCAGCAGCGACACCATGGCCGGCACATTGATCAGAAAGACCGAGCCCCACCAGAAGTGCTCCAGCATGACCCCGCTGAGCACCGAGCCGAGCGCGATCCCGCCGGCCATGGCACCCGACCAGATGCCGACGGCCCGGCCGCGCTGCCGTTCGTCGCGGAACATGTTGCGTACGAGCCCCATCGTCGACGGCATCAGCGTCGCACCGCCGATCCCGAGCAGGGCGCGGGCCGCGATCAGCATCTCGGGGCTGGTGGAGTATGCGGCCGCGACGGACGCGGTACTGAACGCGAACGCCCCGAGGAGCAGCAGCTTGCGGCGGCCGATCCGGTCGCCGAGCGAGCCCATCGTGATGAGCAGACCGGCCAGGGCGAAGGCATACACATCGAAGATCCAGAGCTGCTGGGTGGCGCTGGGGGCGAGGTCCCGGTCGATGGACGGGATTGCGAAGAAGAGGACGGAGACGTCCATCGAGACGAGGAGGAGGGGCAGCAGGAGGACCACGAAGGCGGTCCATTCCCGGCGACCGGCGAGGTGGCCGCGCTCGGCGGTGGTGCTCGTAGCGTTCGTCATGCCAGGAAATGTACGAACGTTTAAAACGCTTGTCTAGTACGGATGTGTAAAACATTCGTACATCTCGATGGGCAGCAAAAAACGCACTGGGCGGTTCACGTGTGTACGTGAACCGCCCAGTGCGTTGTCTGTGCGCCGCCAGGGACTCGAACCCCGGACCCGCTGATTAAGAGTCAGCTGCTCTAACCAACTGAGCTAGCGGCGCCTGCTGACCAGAAAATAATACCTGGTCCCGAGGGGTGCTGATGACACGCGCCCGCGACGGGTCCGCGGGGACATCCGGCCTGACCGGACGGCCCCTAGTGGCTGGGGAGTGACACGCGGGCGGTGAGCCCGCCGCCGGGGTTGGGGGTCAAGGTCAGGTCGCCGTGGTGGGCGCGGACGATACCGGCGACGATGGCCAGGCCGAGGCCGTGCCCGCGGCGCGCAGGGTCCTTCTCGGCCATGCGTCCGCTGCCGCGCAGGAACGGTTCGGTGAGGTGGTCGACCGTGTCGGGCAGGAGGGGCCCGGTGTTGGTGACGGTCAGGACGGCGCGGCCAGGGTGTACCGGGTCGGGGCCGGTGGTCAGGGTGAGCGATCCGCCGGTGGGCAGGTTGTGCCGCAGGGCGTTGTGGAGCAGGTTCAGGGTGAGCTGGCGGAGCAGTACGCCGTCGCCGGTGGCCGGGGCCGGGTGGATGTCGGTGGAGAGGGTGATGCCTCGTGTCCGGGCTTCCTCGCGGACGAGATCGAGGGCTTCTTCGGCGGTGCCGGCGAGATCGAGGAGCTGGGTGGTGGGCGGGGTGTGGTCGAGGGCGGAGAGTTGCAGCAGGGCGTCGGTGACCTCGATGCCGCGCTGGTTGGTCTCGCGCAGCCGGGCCACGAGTCGGGGGTACTCCTGGCCGTCGGGGTCGGCGGTGGCGACGTCGAGCATGGTGCGGTTGATGGCGAGCGGGGTGCGCAGTTCGTGCGAGGCGTTGGCGGCGAAGCGCTGCTGGGCGTCGAAGGACCGCTGCAGGCGGGCGAGCATGGTGTCGAAGGTGTCGGAGAGATCGGTGAACTCGTCGCGCGGACCGGTGAGTCCGATGCGGTGGTCCAGGGAGCCGTCGGCCGCCCGCCTGGCAGCTCGGGTGATGTCCTGCAGGGGCCGCAGGACGCGGCCCGCGATGAACCAGCCGCCGCCGACCCCGACGAGCGCCAGCAGGAGCAGCGTGAGGCCGGAGGCTTCGAGCAGGTTCTGAAGGATCTCCTGCCGGGAAGGGGCGCCGCTGTCGTCCCGTGAGTTCGCGGCGGTCAAAGGGTAGTTGGGCACGAAGCGCATGGCCAGGTAGACAACGGCAAGGGTGAACGCGCCCGCGACGACCACGAACAGGGCATAAGTGAGGGTGAGCTTCATCCGGGCGGTCAGCCGCCGCGGCCGAATGGGGCGCGCCGGGTCGTCCGCCGCCGGTGCCGCGGCGGTGGCTCGGTGGGGTGCTGATCGCCGGTTCACTGTCCGTGTCCCGCCGGTTCGTCGAGCCGGTATCCGACGCCGGGCACGGTGCGGATGGACCACGGTTCGCCCAGCCGTTTGCGGAGCGTGGACATGGTGATGCGGACCGCGTTGGTGAACGGGTCGGCGTTCTCGTCCCAGGCCCGCTCCAGCAGTGTCTCCGCGCTGACGACCCCGCCCCGCGCCGTCATGAGGACTTCCAGGACGGCGAACTGTTTCCTGGTGAGCGCGACGTACTTCCCGTCGCGGAAGACTTCGCGCCGGAACGGGTCCAGCCGGATTCCGGCGTACTCGAGGACCGGGGGTGTGCTGTCCTTGGGCCGGCGGGCCAGTGAGCGGAGCCGTACGACCAGCTCTTTCAGGTCGAAGGGCTTGGTCAGGTAGTCGTCGGCGCCGATCTCGAACCCGGTGACCTTCTCGCTGAGGAGGCCCGCCGCCGTCAGCATGAGCACGCGGCAGCCGAGGCGCCGCTGCACGATGATCCGGCACACGTCGTCGCCGTGCGTGCCGGGGATGTCGCGGTCGAGGACGACGACGTCGTACTCGTTCACGTCGAGGCGCTCCAGGGCGGTGTCGCCGTCCCCGGCGATGTCGGAGGCGATGGCCTCAAGCCTCAGACCCGCCTGCACCGCCTCGGCGAGATACGGCTCGTCCTCGACAATCAGCACCCGCATGCGGCCTCTCCCACCCTGTCTCAAACCGGCCGATACCCGACTTCCGGTCCAGCCTACGGCCCTATGAGGGAACGGTGGCGAAGAGTGATTTCCGCACTGCGGAGGGCTCCTGCCGAGATTCCCGCCGCGAGCCGGACCGGACGCCGGTCCTGTACCCGGCCATCCCTATTGGAGCGGTCCGGGCCTATCGAAAACGTATCGGGAAATCGAGACGGCCCGACAACACGGCCCGCCCTTGACTCAAGGCATTACCGAGCGGCACCCGCCGCTGTGTCCGTGATGCCTGGAGGCTGCGATGCACGACAACCACGTGGCGAACCGCTCAGCCACGGCGGCGCGCCGATTCCCCGGCTGGATGATGGCAGGAATCGGCGCATCCCTGGTTCTGATGCTGTCGGCGATATGGGTCGTGACGACCCGGAGCGAACCGGCCGCACGGGCTACCGCACCAGCAGAGCATTCGCCGGACAGCGGCGGAGCGCCCGCGGAGGTCCCAGCCGCGGCTGCCGACGACGGTGCCCTACCGGACGACCGTGAAATCACCCCTTTCGACACCCGGCACACGGCCGTCGCCCGTCTGGACAAGCGTCTGCTGAAGGCCGTGCAGGAAGCGGCCCGGGATGCCCGGGACGACGGCATCGAATTCGTGGTCACGTCGGGCTGGCGCAGCAAGGAACACCAGCAGCGCCTGCTGGAGGAGGGAATCGAGAAGTACGGGAGCCTGGAAAAGGCGCGGGAGTTCGTGAACACCCCGGAGAAGTCGACCCACGTGTCCGGGAAAGCGGTGGACATCGGTCCCACCGACGCCGACGACTGGCTCATCCGCAACGGCTCCGCCTATGGCCTGTGCCAGGTCTACGCCAACGAGATGTGGCACTTCGAGTTGCTGACCAGCCCCGGCGGCACCTGCCCCGGCCCCCTGAACAATGCCGGCGGCTGACGGGTACCCATCGCCTCGCCCTGAGCCGGCACCGCCGAGCCGGTCCGCGCCGACCCACCCCCTCTTTTGAAGGACACGGCATGCCCAACCTGCACGAGGACCCACACCCGGATGTGTACATCGGTGGCGGATTCTTCGACCCCGCCCAGATACCGCCCATCGATTCCGAGCCCGAACAGCAGACCGCTTCCGAGGCAGTACCCGTGCCGGACCAACAAGCCCACGACCGGCCGGACCACATGTCCGATCGGCATGGACGTGACTACGGATGGCGCAAGGGCCGGGTTCCGACCGCCCTGGCGGTTATGACGGGGATCGTGCTGGTCGGCCACTCGCTGGTTCCCAACTCGGTGGGCAATCCGGGCAGCCTGCTCGAAACCCTGCTGCCCTGGACAGGTCTGGCCGTGCCTGTGCTGCTGTCGGCCGCCCTGCTCCGCAGGTCGGTGCCGGCCGGCGTCGCCACGCTCCTGGTCGCTGCCGTGTGGGCTGCGATGTTCGGGCAGTTGTTTCTCGGCGGTCGGCCGGACGCCGAGCCGGACCTGACGGTCGTCACCCACAATGTCGGTGCCGCCAACCCGGACCCTGCCGGGACCGCCCGGACGCTGCTTGCCGCAGACCCCGACCTGGTGGCCCTGGAAGAGATCACCGATGACGCGATGCCCGCCTACCAGAAGGTGCTGGGCCGCAGGCTCACGCACTCGGTCCACATCGGCACCGTTGCCCTGTGGAGCCGCTACCCGATCGACGACTCGGAGCGCGTCACCATCGACCCCGGCTGGAGCCGCTCCCTGCGCGCCCGGGTCCAGGGGCCGGGCGGCCCGCTCGCCGTCTACGTGGTGCACCTGCCCTCCGTCCGGGTCGGCGCCTCCGGATTCACCATCGCACGGCGCGACCGAGTCCTGACCGCGCTCGATCAGGCAGTCGACCAGGAACGGCAGAAGAAAGTCCTCCTGATGGGCGATCTCAACGGCGCCACCACCGACCGGGGCCTCGCCTCCCTGAACTCCCGGCTGACGTCTGTCCAGGACGAGGCGGGGACCGGCTTCGGCTTCAGCTGGCCCGCAGCGTTCCCGGTCGCCCGTATCGACCACATCCTCACCCGGGGCGTCACCCCTACCGACGCCTGGACCCTCCCCGCGACCAGCAGCGACCACCGGCCCGTCGCCGCCAGGCTGAAGATCAAGTCAGAGCGCCAGTGACAGCAGGACCGGCGCCGCCCGCCGATTCAGCGTGGCCGCCGCCGCGCGCAGGCGATGCGCGTCCTCGACCGGCAGGGACAGTGCCAGGCACCCCGCCGACGACCCGGCCGTCAGCGGTACTGCCGCGCACACCGTGCCGACCGCGTATTCCTGGAGGTCGAGCATCGGGACCGTCGCCGGCTGGCTGTCCAGCTTGGAGAAGAGCACCTTCTCGTTGGTGATCGTCCGCGAGGTGAGCCGGGCCGTCTTGTGGCGCGAGAGGTGGTCGCGGCGGCCGTTCCGGTCGAGCTGGGCCAGCAGGCACTTGCCGACGGCCGAGGCGTGTGCGGAGGAGCGGAAGTCCACCCACTCGTTGACCGCGGGGGTGTGGGGACCGTCGGCGTACTGCGTGACGCGGATCTCGCCGTCGACGTACCGGCTGATGTAGACCGCCGCGCCGACCGAATCGCGCAGCTGCGCAAGCATCTGCTGGAGCTTGGTCTCCAGGGCCTGTCTGCGGGCCGCGCCGGTGCCGAGGAGCAGCAGCGAGGAGCCGATGACATACGCGCCGTCGGTGACCTGCTCTACGTACCCCTCGCGGCGCAGCATCAGCAGCAAAGAGGTGAGATGCCCCATGGGCAGTCCCGTCTCCCGGGAGATCTGGGTGTCCGGCACGCCGTTGCCGTGCTTGGAGACCGCTTCGAGAACACGGAGGGCGTACTGCACCGAATGGAACGGTGCTGTCGGTTCGGGCTTCAACGTCACGGTTCCCCCACCAGGTTGTGACCGCAAGCACTGCCTTCACGATAGCCGCCAAGAGCCCTTTTCGGGGCGGCTGTTGGCGACTTGATGGGGCGCCCCGGCGCCGCAAGCTGGGGTGCACCCGTCTGGCATATGCCAGCGTCATTGGCGTGCGAAGAGTGGCGAGGTCACAGCACCGCGGTGAGGAACTCGCGCGTACGTTCGTGTGCGGGATCGGTGAAGATTTTTTCCGGTGATCCCGACTCGATCACGCGTCCAGCGTCGAACATCAGTACCGTCTCCGAGGCGTCCCGGGCGAAGTTCATCTCGTGGGTCACGCAGAGCGTGGTGATGTCGGTGTTCCTGGTGATGTCGCTCAGCAGCTCCAGCACGCCCGCCACCAGCTCCGGGTCGAGCGCGGACGTCACCTCGTCCAGCAGCAGGATCTCCGGCTGCATCGCCAGCGCGCGGGCGATCGCCACCCGTTGCTGCTGGCCGCCGGAGAGCTGGGAGGGGTGTGCGTCGATCTTCCCCGAGAGTCCCACCAGGTCGAGCAGCTCGATGGCACGGGTCTCCGCCTCGTCGCGGTCCATGCCCAGCACACTGACCGGGGCCTCGGTGATGTTCCGCAGCACCTTCATATTGGGGAAGAGGTTGAACTGCTGGAAGACCATGCCGATCTTCTTCCGGGCCTCACGCAGATGCTTCTCCGTCGCCGGCCTCAGCGAGCCGTCGGACGCCTTGGTGTGGGACAGCGGGTCGCCGTCGACCCAGATCACCCCGTCACTGACCTTCTCCAGCGTCATCAGCAGCCGCAGGATGGTGGTCTTGCCCGAGCCGCTCGGCCCGATCAGGGTGACGTTTTCGCCGCGCCGCACCGAGAAGTCCAGCCCGTCGAGGACGACATGGTCGCCGTACCGCTTCACGACGTTGTCGAAGTGGACCAGCGGATGGCCGGTCTGCGACGTGGCGGGGACCGGGGCGATGTCCACGGGGGCCGCGGCCGCCGTCTTCTGCAGGGGGAGGGGTTCAGTGGCCAAGGCGCTTCTCCAGCTTTCTCATCAGCAGCGAGGTCGGGTAGCTCGCGACCAGGAAGACCAGTCCGGCGAGCGTGAATGCCTCGGTGTAGGCGAAGTGATCGGCGCCGTACTTCCGGGCCTCGAAGACCATTTCCTGCACCGTGATCACGGCGAGGAACGGGGTCTCCTTGAACATCGAGATCGCGTAGTTGCCGAGGGCGGGCAGCACATTGCGCACCGCCTGCGGCAGGATCACGGCCTGCCAGGTCCGCCGCGGGGAGAGCGAGAGCGCCCGGCAGGCCTCCCACTGGCCCTTCGGCACACCGTCGATCCCGGCGCGGTACACCTCGGAGGTGTACGTGGCGTAGTGGATGCCCAGCACCACGATGCCGATCGTCAGCGGTTCCACGGAGGTGAACAGGGCGGCTGCGCCGACCAGTTGGACGAGCAGCGGGGTGGAGCGGATGAACTCCATCGCGACCCGCACCGGCACCGTCACGAACCTGCTCGGGGCCCGTCCGGCGACCGCGATGGCGAGCCCGAGAACCGCGGCGACGAGCGTGCCGAGCACGGTCGCGAGCAACGTGACCTCGAAACCTTCGAGTACCAGGGGGAGGACGTCCCGGGCGGCGTTCCAGTCGAAGCCGTTCACCGGGCACCTCCGGCCGTCGGTGCGACGGCTTCCGCGGCGCTGCGGCCGCGCAGCAGCGAGCCCGCACCGGTCTGCAGACCGAGTCGCCGTTTGGCGCTCCGCTCCAGCAGATTCATCAGCAGGGTCAGTGCGTAGGCCAGGACGAAGTAGGCGACCAGCAGGGTCATGTACGCGGTGAGCGTCTCACCGGTACGGTCGCGCAGCTGCTGGATCACGGTCATCAGGTCGGCCGCGGAGATCAGCCACAGCAGCGGGGTGCACTTCAGCAGCTGGATCAGCAGATTGGTGAAGGACGGGATCATCTGCACCCAGGCCTGCGGAAGGATCACCTTCCGCATCCGTTGCGGCGGCGTCATGTTCAGCGCGACGGCCGCCTCGTACTGGGCACGTGGCACGGAGTTGACCGCCCCGCGCACCACTTCGGAGCCGTACGCCCCGTAGTTGAGGCCGAAGGCGACGACGCCGCAGAGCAGCGGCGTAAGTTCGTACCCCGTCAGCGGCGGCATCGCGTAGTAGAGCCAGAACAGCTGGATGTAGAGCGAGGTGCCGCGGAAGAACTCCACGACCACGCGTGAGACACCGCGCAGCACCAGCAGCCGGCTGACCGACATCAGACCGAGGACGAACGACAGGAGCAGGGCGAGCAGCGCGCCCAGGACGGTGGCCTGGAGGGTCACCCACAGCCCCGAGCGCAACTGCGGCAGATCATCGAAGAAGGCGGAGAAGAAATCACTCATGCGGTGCGTTCCGTCCCCGTCAGCCCTTGCACAGATCGGCCGTCTTCAGGGTGGCCGGCGGGAGCTCGGTGGCCCCGAATCCGTACTCCCGGAGCAGGCCCACATAACGCGAACTGTCCGAGACGATCTTCTTCAGCTCGCGGTTGAAGGCGTCCCGCAGATCCTCGTTGCCCTTGCGGAAGACGGCGCCGCCGGGGCTGTACTGCTTCTTGCCGTCGAGCTCCGGCAGGAAGGCCTCGGTGACCTCGGTGTCGGGGTTCGTCTTCGCGAGCCGGCGCAGTGAGATGCCGGTGAGCAGGAACGCGTCGATCCGGCCACCCTTGACCGCGTCGGCGCCGTCCTGCGGCTTCTGCAGCGACTTGATCCTGTCCTTGGAGATGCCGGCATCCTCGGCGTACGAGCCCTCGACGGCACCCGACATCACGCCGACGGTGATCCCGGCGGCCTTCGCCGAAGTCAGGTCGGTGACCTTCTTCGGATTGCCCTTCTTCACCATCAGCGCGGTCGGCGAGATGAACTCGGGCTCGGAGAAGATGGCATTGGCACAGCGCTCCGGCGTGATCGCCATGCCTGCGCTGACCACGTCGTACTTGCCCGCCTGCAGCCCGGGGATCAGACCGTCCCACTCGGAGAGCGTGGGCTTCAGTTCGTCCACGCCGAGCGCCTTGAAGATCTCCCGGTGCAGGGTGGGCGCCTCGCCCTTGAGCTGCTTGCCCTCCAGATAGCCGTACGGGGCCTCATTGGCGTACGCGACCCGGACGAAGCCCTGCTTGCGGAGCTTGTCGAGCGCCCCCGCGCCGTCCGCGGAACCGGCGTCGGTCTTGCTGCACGCGGAGAGCGGACCGGGAACGACGAGCAGGCCGCCCACGGCCGCCGATCGGTTGAGAAAGCCCCGGCGGGACAGATTCGGGAAGTCAGCCATGGTTCGCGATCTCCTGGAGCGGTCGAACAGTCCGGACAGGAGGTGCGCCTGCCCGATCCCGTACGTCTATGCAGGAAGAGACCTCCTGTGATCGAAGGGTGACCGGAGTGCGACCTTCCCGTGTCCTGCTGCGGGCGGAGTGCGATGGTCGGTGCGCAGCGCGTATTTCCCTGCGTGGAACTCCCCATGACTGACCGTCATGCGGAGATGTCCATGATGGGCAGGTGAAGTGGCCGACGCACCCGGCCCGTCGAGGTCACTCGCTCCGGTCCCGGACGGGTACGTACCCGCGCTGCTTGTCCACCACGTTCGGCAACGGCTCCCCGGCCGACCAGAGTTCGTACATCTCCACGAACTGCTCGCCCAGCCGGTCCCGCCAGCCCGCCGTGTCGCCGCTCATGTGCGGCGACACGATCAGATCCGGTACGTCCCAGAGCGGGCTCTGCGGCCCCAGCGGTTCCTGCTCGAACACATCGAGCGCCGCGCCCGCGATCCAGCGCTTGCGCAGCGCGGCGACCAGATCGTCCTCGACGACCATCGGGCCGCGCCCCACATTGATGAATCGGGCCGACGGCTGCATCAGCCCGAAGAACCGCGCGTCGAACATGCCACGAGTCGACTCCGTCAGCGGCGCCGCGCAGATCACCCAGTCGGCCATGGAGGCCAGTCGATCCAGCTCTGCCACACCGTGGATGGTGCGCCGCGCCCGGCGTCCCACGAGCGCCACCTGGACCCCGAGAGCGATCAGCAGCCGGGTGATCTCCCGCCCGATCGGGCCCGCGCCGACGACCACCGCACGGCTGCCCGCGACCTGAGTGCTCTCCCTGTGGCGCCACAGCCGCCGGTGCTGGAGCTCCAGCGTGCCCGGGAGATCCTTGGCGAACGCCAGCACCAGGCCCGTCACATACTCGGCGATCGGTCGTTCGAAGATGCCCCGCGCATTGGTCACCACCGTGTCGGAGGCCGCCAGCTCCGGGCAGAGCAGCCGGTCCACGCCCGCGCTCGCCGTATGCACCCATGCCGGGCGCGGTCCGTCACCGGGCCAGGCGGCCCGTACCGCGTCGGAGGTGAAGTCCCACACCAGCAGTACGTCGGCCTCCGGGAGCTGTGCGGCGAGCCCGGCCTCGTCCGTGTACAGGACAGCGGCCCGGCCGGTCAGCCGGCCGAGACGCGGCGACGGGTCGGTGTCCAGGACGAGCAGGGTGGGCTCTGACATGAGAGACGGTCGCTCCGCTGCGTCTGTGATGTGCGGTTCGACCACGCTCGCACCCGCGCCAGGCTTCGTCAACACGTCGCAGTGGGGGTGGCGACGGATGGGGGAATACTGGGGGAGAGGCGGGCGAAAACGGTCACGGGCAGGGCCTGCCCGGACCCGTCCGGCCCCCGAATACCCGTCCAGGCACCCGCAGGAACAGGAAGGGTGGACATGACGACCCTCGGTTTTCTCTACCCGGGCCACCACTACGCGGAGGACGACTTCCCGCGGATGGAGATCCTGCTCGACGCCGTCAGACTGGTCGTGAACCACACCGACGTCGACGAGGACGCCTACGGGATCGACGCGCTGGTACGGACCGGCACGCCCGAACGCCTGGCCGCCGGGGTGGCGGAGTTGCAGCGCGCCGGTGTCGAGTCCGTCGTGTGGGTCAGCAGCGGCGGCAGCTTCCTGTACGGCTGGGAGGGCGCCCATGAACAGACCGCCGCCCTGGCCCGGGCGGCCGGCGTGCCCGCCTCCAGCACCTCCTTCGGCTTCGTCCATGCGGTACGGGAGCTGGGCGCCGACCGCGTCGCCGTCGCCGCGACCTACCCCGAGCACATCGCCGCACTGTTCACCGCCTTTCTCCGGTCCGCGGGCATCGAGGTGGCCGCCACTCACGCCGCCTCTCTCGCCTCCGCCGCCGAGGCCGCCGCCTGGGACCTGGACCAGGTGAAGGAACTCGTCACGGCCGCGGACCGGCCGGAGGCCGATGTGATGCTGCTGCCCGACACGGCCCTGCACACCGTCTCGCACGTGGCGGAGCTGGAGGAACTCCTCGGCAAGCCGGTCCTCACCGGGAACCAGGTGACGGTCCGGGAGGGGCTGCGGCTGGCGGACCGCCGGTCCTGGTCCCCGAGGCTCGGCAAGATCTTCGCCGAGCGTGAGGCGCCCCCGGCCCCGGTGGCCGCATGGGGCGCGGGCCGGGAGCGTGCGCACGGCGGGAAGAAGGGGTGGCCCGGAAAGCAGACCCACCCCGGCTGGTGAGCCAGGGGGACGGGCGGTGAGTCGAGGGATGGACGGTGAGCCGGGGGAATAAACGGAGACCACCTCCTGTTGTGCTCTTCCGGACGTATGAGCCGGACGCAGGCGCAACACCGGAGAGGCCAGGACGTGGACGAGATTCGAGGCGACGAGATCCGTGGCAAGACGGAGGGGACGGCCACCGTTCCGCTCTCCGTGCTGGACCTGGTGACCGTGGGCCAGGGCCGCACCGCCACCCAGGCGCTGCGTACGAGCGTGGACATCGCGCAGCTCGCCGAGCGCCGCGGATTCCATCGCTACTGGGTCGCCGAACACCACTCCATGCCCGGCGTCGCCTCCTCCTCACCCGCCGTGATCCTGGCCCACCTCGCCGCACACACCGAGCGCATCAGGCTCGGCTCGGGCGGCGTGATGCTGCCCAACCACGCACCACTCGTCATCGCCGAACAGTTCGGCACCCTGGAGGCCATGGCCCCCGGCCGCATCGACCTCGGTCTCGGGCGCGCCCCCGGCACCGACGGCGCGACTGCGGCCGCCCTGCGCCGCACGGACCGGCCGGGCGAAGGTGCCGAAGACTTCCCGCAGCAGCTCGCCGAGCTGACCCGGTTCCTGGACGACGACTTCCCCGACGGCCACCCCTACGCCCGTATCCACGCGGTACCCGGCCCGGTCCAGGCCACCGCCGAGGGCGGGGTCCAGTCCCCCGCCCGCCCGCCGATCTGGCTGCTGGGCTCCTCCGGCTTCAGCGCCCGGCTGGCCGGCGTACTCGGCCTGCCGTTCGCCTTCGCCCACCACTTCTCGGCCCAGAACACGGTGCCGGCCCTCGACCTGTACCGGGAGTCGTTCCGGCCGTCCGCGGTGCTCGACGCCCCGTACGCGCTGATCGGGGTCTCGGCCCTGGCCGCCGACGACGACCGCGAGGCCCGCCGCCAGGTGCTCTCCGGCGCACTGTCCATGGTCCGCCTGCGCACCGGGCGCCCCGGCCTGGTCCCGACACCCGAGGAGGCGGAGGCGTACGCCTTCAGCCCCATGGAGCGGGAGTTCGTCGACAGCTGGCTGGTCAACATCGTCCACGGCACGGCGGACGAGGTCCGTACGGGCCTCGACGACCTGGCCAAGCGCACCGGCGCCGACGAACTGATGATCACCGCCAACGCCCATGGCGGTGAGGCCCGGCTGCGCAGCTACGAACTGATCGCGGACGCGTACGGGCTGCCGACGGACTGACACCGGCAGCCGGGGTTCAGACCGTCAGCCTTCCGCTGCCGATCAGCTCGGCGATCCGCTCCGGGGCCACCGCGCGTGAGTACAACCAGCCCTGCCCGGTGTCGCAGCCGATCCTGCGCAGCCGTTCCGCCTGGCCTGCCGTCTCCACGCACTCCGCGGTGACGGTCAGGCCCAGGCGGTGCGCCAGTTCCACCATCGCCTCGACGATCGTCTCGTCGGCGGGGCTCGGGCGGTCGCCGTCGTCGTGGCGGAAGCCGCGTACGAACGAGCCGTCCAGCTTCAGTACGGAGACCGGCAGCCGGCTCAGATAGGCAAGGTTCGAGTAGCCGGTCCCGAAGTCGTCGATGGCGATCCGTACGCCCATTTCGCTGAGCGACTGGAGGGCCTGGAGCGGGCGGCCCGCCGAGCCCATCACGGCGGACTCGGTCAGCTCCAGCTGCAGCAGTCCGGGATCGAGGCCGGTCTCGGCGAGGATCTCCGCGACATCGGTGACCAGGTCGGAGTCCCAGACCTGCCGTACGGCGACATTGACGCTGATGAACAGCGGCGGTTCGGCCGGGTGGTCGAGCTGCCAGCGCCGGGCCTGGCGGCAGGCGGACTGCAGCACCCACCGGCCGAGCTGGACGATCGAGCCGTCCTCCTCGGCGATCGCGACGAACCGATTCGGCGAGAGCATGCCGAACTGCGGGTGGTTCCAGCGGACCAGCGCCTCCACCCCGCGTACGACTCCGTCGGCCATGCCGACCAGCGGCTGGTACTCGATGGTGAACTCACCGCGCTCGACGGCGGGCCGCAGATTGGAGGAGAGCGTCTGCCGGGTCATCCGGTGGGCGTTGCGCTCCGGGTCGAAGACCGTCCAGCGGGCCTTGCCGTCCGCCTTCGCCCAGTACAGCGTGGTGTCGGCGGCCTGCATCAGACCGGTCGCCGAGGTGCCGGCCACGGCCCGTTCCACCACTCCGATCGAGGCCGACACGGAGAGCCGCTGCCCGCCCAGGTCGAAGGGCTTCTGCAGCGCGGCGAGGACCGTGCGGGCCAGGTCGGTGAGCTGCTGTGTACCGGCGGAGTCCTCGACCAGGATCGCGAACTCGTCGCCGCCAAGGCGCGCCACGAGGTGTGAACCTGGGCGGTGCGGGCCGTCCTGGGCCGCACAGTCGGTGAGCCGCGCGGCGACGGCGGCGAGCAGCCGGTCGCCGATCCGATGGCCCATCGTGTCGTTGACGGCCTTGAAGCCGTCGAGATCGAGATAGCAGAGCCCGATACGGCCGTGTCCGGGGATGCTGTCGTCCTGGTACGGACGGGTCTCCAGGGCGGCCGAGAGCCGTTCGAAGAACAGCGTCCGGTTGGGCAGCCGGGTCACCGGGTCGTGCAACTGGAGGTGGCGCAGCCGCTTCTGCAGCTCACGCCGGTCGCTGATGTCCGCGACGGAGAGCAGCACCCGGCCGGGCCCGGGGCCGTCGGCCCTGCCGGCCTCCGGTTCGGGCATCGGTACAACGGTGATCTCGGCCCACATCGAGCGCCCGTCGGGGTGCTTGAGACTGCGGGTGCAACGGAACCGTGAGCGCCGACGGCGCAGCACCTCGCGGTACGCGTGCCAGGTGCGGCCGTCCGCCACGAGGTCGAGCAGATCGGCTGCGGACTGTGTGGTCAGTGCCGCGGCGGGGAAGCCGAGGAGGCCGCCGAGGGCGTCGTTGGCGGCGACGACCAGGCCCTCGTGGTCGATGACGGCCATCGGGAGCGTGGCGGCCCGGAAGGCGGCCCGGTAGCCGTGCGGCTCGGACCTTGCGGTTCCGGCAGGGAACCGCAGAGGGTGACGCTCCGTGACCGACGGTCCTGCGGAATGGGGGGGTGTGCCCACCGCAGGCCTCGGCCCTTCGGAGGTTCCGCTCACCGTTCGCTCCCGCCGTGCAGTTCTGTCCTGAACAGGTGTGGCCGGACTGGCCCGCCGCGCGGGGCGCCGTTGTCGGAGGCGGAAACCGCGCGGGAAAGCCTGGTGAAGCATAGAGGTTGGTGCGTCGGCCGTTCCAGCGCCCGACCCCTCTGCGCCCCGCGTTCGCCCCACTTGGGTCAGTCGCGCGCCGATCCGATGTGCCCGCGATTGATGGTTTCTGAGTGATTCCGTCCCCTCGTGATGTCCGGCTGATTGATTGTGACCGTCCGTGAGGGTGAATCTCGCGGCCGACTGCTGACTCGACTGGGGCAGCTCAACAGGACGAAAGCCTCGAATCATCACAGGGTGGGTGGGTGACCGCATCTCGCACCCGGAGGTAGATGTGCCGCTTCAGCACGGAACCGGGGGAGTGGAGAGGCCGAGCCTGCGAGGTGTGGTCGCGGCTGTGACCTCCCTGCTGGCGCTCGCTGCCACCTCCCTCGTCGCCGGGCCCGCCGTGGCGGCCACCGGCGAAGCGGGTCCGTGCGCGCTGCCCCGGACCGAGGCGCACCACTCGCTCGGCGTGGGGGACTGGAACGACGCCTACCCCCGCCCCGACCACTCCCTCGACGCGGTCATGGTCTTTCTCTCCTTCCCGGACCACCGCCCCGCCATCACCCCCAAGGAACTCACCGCCGACTACTTCCCCGCCACCACCCAGTTCTTCCAGCGCGCCTCGTACGGGAAGTTCACCCTGCGCCCGCACCCGCTGCGGCAGTGGATCCAGATGCCCAGGGCGTCCGACTGGTACGGCATACAGCGGGACTGGAACAACGAGCGGCGCAGCGCCTATCTGCGCGACGCCATCGCCGTGGCGGACCCGAAGGTCGACTTCTCCCGGTTCGGCGTCGTCTACCTGGTCGCCGACCCGGACGCCCCGGGCGTCGACTCCGACGCCACCAAGGTCGTCAACTTCGACCAGCCGCTGCACGCCGACGGTACGGACATCCGGCGCGTCGTCACCGTCTTCGAACAGCACCCGCCGGACCACAATGTGCTGGCCCACGAGACCGGACACGTCTTCGACCTGCCGGACCTCTACCACCGGCCGTCCGACGGCAAGGGCGACTGGGACACCTATGTCGGCGACTGGGACGTGATGGGCAGTCAGTTCGGTCTCGCACCGGATTTCTTCGGCTGGCACAAGTGGAAGCTGGGCTGGCTGGACCGCAGGCAGGTGGTGTGCGTCCAGCGCAGCCGGGACATCACCCTGGAGTCGATCGCCGCCGTGCCCGTGCCCGGGGCCTCCATCGGCACCCGGCTCGCGGTGATCAGGACCGGTGAGGGCAGTGCCGTGGCCATCGAGGCGCGCAGCGCCACCGGCAACGACCGGACGACCTGCACCGAAGGCGTCCTGCTCTACCGGGTGCGCAACGCAACTCCGTCCGGCGGTGGACCGGTCGAGGTCATCGACACCCACCCCCGCACCGACGCCTGCTGGGACCTGTCCGTCTACGCGCCGCTCGCGGACGCCCCGCTGCGGGTCGGCGAGACGTACAGCATCCCCGGCGCGCACGCCAGGGTCGAGGTCGCCGACCGGACACCGTCGGGCGCCTGGACGGTCCGCATCACCACGGGGACGTAGGCTCCCGCGAACACGAAGAAGCCCCCTCGCTTCCGCGAGAGGGCTTCTTCCGTCTGTGCGCCGCCAGGGACTCGAACCCCGGACCCGCTGATTAAGAGTCAGCTGCTCTAACCAACTGAGCTAGCGGCGCCTGCTGACGTCGTAGACATTAGCATCCTGGTCGGCGGGAGGAAAAATCGAATTCCTGGCCGCCGACGAGGGCGTCGACCTGGTCACCCGTACACAGGCCCAGAGCAGTACGTCCGGCCCCGGCAGCCAGGGGCTGCGGGTGTCGGGGGCTACCACCCAGCGGGGCCCGGAGATGGAGGAGGCGCAGGTCAGGGGCGGTACGGTCACCGCGTCCCCGATGCCGTGGCAGAGCAGCGGCGGGACCTTGCCGTCGATGCCGTCCCGCCCCTGCGCGCCCCTGCCGGTCCGCGGTTCGTGGCCGCCGCCCCACTCCTCCCAGTCGAGCAGCGACGGCAGCCGCTGGGCGGTGCCGGGGGAGGCGAAGAGCAGCATCCGTCCGCGGTGAGTGGCGACGGGTCCGGAGCCCGGGCCGTCCGCCCACAGGTGTTCCAGCATCCGGCGCCCGAAGAGGGTGGGTACATTCACCACGTCGAAGGCCGAACCGCACGGCAGCACCCCGGGTGAGGAGGGGTGGGCCTCCCACTGGGCCAGCGTGCTGCGCGGATAGGCCGCGGCGCCGGCGAGCCAGGCGGCGCCGGCCGCCGTGACCTGAGCCGTCCGGTCCGCGGCCCGGTCCCGCAGGAGGGCGAAGATGTCGGCGCCGTGGTGGGGGCCGTCGCCGTGATGCAGGGTCGTGTCGTCTGGCAGCCATGCGCTCATGTGCCCATGTCTACCGGGAGTGATCAAATGGATTCCGAGAGTTGCCGGAAACCGGGACAGGCGGGGGTGGGGAGGAGTATCTTGCGCCCGGGCATATGCCACTGGTTGTACCCGGTGTCAGGACCTGGCGTGGACGGGTGGTCCGGACGGATCGGCGCGATGGCGGGCTGGGGCCGACGGCAGGCCCGGTGGGACTGGTGCGATGGTCGCGCCGGGGCCGGTACGGCGGTCAGGGCGTGGAGCCGCCCAGCAGGCTCCGGCCGAACTCGACCATCTTCTTGGCATAGTCCTCGGTCCACTCCGCACGCTGCGCGATGTCCGCGGTCGTCAGCCGGTCGAACCGGCGCGGATCGGCGAGCTGGGCGGCGGCGATCGCCTGGAACTCGGCCGCACGGTCGGCCGCGGCACTGAACGCCAGGGTCAGCTCGGTGGCGCGGGACAGCATCTCCTTCGGGTCGTCCATCGACTCCAGGTCGAAGAAGTGCTCAGGATCGGCGACTGCCGCCGACGGCTCGAAGAGCAGGGGTGCGGGGCGCAGCCGCTGCTGCTCGTTCCGCTCGGGTTGTGGCATGTGGTGTTTCCTCCTTCGGTGGGCCCGACGGCCACGCTCCATTGTCCAACGTCGCGCAAGGGGGCTCCGTGGCTCCTTGGAAGCGGGGCTGCGACCTGCCGGGACCGGGCGCCCTCACGCCTCCCACCGCACCCGGTGCTCGCCCAGATGCGCCAGCACCGCGTGGTTCGCCTCCCAGCCGTCCGGGAACTTCACCGTGACCCCCAGCTGCACCGGCTCCGTCGACGGGTGCTCGTCCAGCAGTTCCGCGACGCCCGCCCGGCACACCACGATGCACGCATGCCGGTGGCGCGAGGCCAAAACGCACAGCCGGCCCGTCTCCAGATGGAACGCCGTGGCGTCCGGGCGGCCGGACAGCGGGTGCAGGACCACCGTCACATCGAACTCGCGGCCCTGGAGCCGGTTCGCCGTGTCCACCGCCACACCCGACACACCCAGATCCGCCAGCGCCGCCCGTACCGCCGCCGCCTGGTCACGGTGGGCGGTGCCGACCGCGACCCGGTCCGCCGTCACCGGGACCGGATCCGGGGAGCGCTCGCTCGTCGCCGCGCCACCCCGGTCGAGGAGCCGGCGGACGACCAGGGCCACCGCCCGTACCGCCTCCGGATCGGTGCGCGGGGTGTGCCGGGCCGGGAGTTCGAGCAGGCCCCAGCCGGATTCCGCGGCCTCGTCCAGCACCCGGTCCGGCGCCGAGCCGTCGGACGCGACGCCGAACGAAAGCCGCCGGTCCCCGTGGTCCGTACCGCTGCGGAACGGGGTGTACGGGTAGAACGCGTTTGAGACGAGCGGCGCGGCGGAGGCGGGCAGCCGCCACGACACCGGCAGCCGGTGCTGCGGCAGTTGGGGATTGTGCGCGAGCAACGTGGAGACCGCGCTCGCGGACGGGTCGTACGACAGCCCCGCCCACTGGTCCGCGCCCACGATCGAGAACGGGTCCAACTGGCCCGGATCGCCGACGAACAGCGCCCGTTCGAAAAGGCCCGCGACGGCCAGCAGCGCATCCGAACGCATCTGGTACGCCTCATCGACGATCGCGTGCCCCCACGGCTCGACGTTCTTCACATGGGCCCACTTGGCGGCCGTCGAGATGACGACATCGAGTCCGGCGAGATCCGACGCCTTGGCCGACTTCCGTACATTGGCCAGGCCGTCCAGCACCTTGTCGTACGGGTCGGAGTCATTGCTGTGCAACCGCCCGACCGGCAGCCCCGGGTCCTTCTCGGCCAGCCGCACCACCAGGTCGTCCACCTGGGCATTGGTCTGCGCGACCACCATCAACGGGTGCCCGGCCGCCGCGAGTTCGAGTGCGGCACGCACCACGAGCGTCGACTTGCCCGCGCCCGGCGGGGAGTCCACCACGATGCCGCGCGACGTACCGCTCAGTGTGTCGGCGAGGATCGCGTCGGTCGCCCGCGCGGCCTGGGCGCCCGGGTCGAATACGGCCGTCATAGAAGGTCCTCCGCGGTCACGGGATCGGGGCTCTCGGCCTGCCCGGCAGTGGCGCCCGGCGGGCCGCCGTGCGTCCAGGGCGTCTCCTCGGGATCCGGCAGCTTCGGGCCGCCGCGCTGATCGTGCTCGAACAGCGTCCAGGCGATCCGGTCGCCCGGCTCGGGCACCGAACCCGGCACCGGCTCCTTGCTCCGGCCCATCCGGTCGGTGATCCTCAGCACCAGCAGGGGCGCACTCCCGTCCTCCGGCTCCGCGGCGTACTCCACGAACTCGGCGGTCTGCGGCTTGCCGTCCAGCGAGCGGTACACCTTGGTGCGCTCCCCGAGATGCGGGCGCTCGTCCGTGCGGACCGTGACCAGCGGGCGCGGGGACGGGCGCTTCGACTCGCTGTACGCCATCACCACCTCCGTCACGTCGCCGACGAACGCCTCACCGGCCAGCCGCCGCCCGGCCAGCACCAGCGGATCGTCCAGCGCCTCCTGCGCCTCCAGCTGGGCCTGCGCCGTCTCGCGCGAGGCCAGCTTCTGCGCGGCCGTCACCGCGTCGTCCCGGCGCGGCTGCGGCGGCTCACCGGACCGCACCCGGTCCCGGTGACCGGTGAACGACCAGCGGTCCCTCGTCCAGCGGTCCTCGGCCCGAGACCCCTCGGGCAGTTCCTTCAGCAGATCGAGCCCCCGCCACACCGCGTCCCAGGTCGGCCGCATCACCCCGGCCAGCAGCGCCCTGATGTCCCGCTCGGCGGCGGTCAGTCCGGCGAGCCGGGCATCGGCCGCCAGACCGTCCTCGGCCGCTGCGAGGGAGGTGCGCGCCCGGTCGTACTTCTCGATGGCGGGCGCCAGCAGCCGGTTGTCGAACGCGGGGTCCGTGGCCGGACCGGCCGGCGGGCACAGCAGCTGTCCTTCGCCGTCCCGCTCCAGCTCCGCACGGAGTGCGGCCCGCGCCCCGGACTCGCCCGCCGGGGCGGCGATCCAGGCCAGCAGCGCGCCCAGATGCTGATCCTCCAGGCTGCTCTGACCGGTCGCCCAGTGCCGGTTCAGCAGATCGGTCGTGGCCAGCAGCAGCGAGGAGCCCGGCACCCTGGCCCGCTCCCCGTAGTGCGTCAGCCAGCGACCCAGCAGCGGGACACGGGCAGGGGCGGGGCACGGGGTGTCGGGATCGTCCTCAGCCGTGCGCCTGAACCGCATGGAGCGGCCGAGCAGCCGTACGAAATCGATGCCCGCCCGGCTGGGCACGATCAACTGCGGTGCGTCCGCACACAGCTCGACCTCGACCTTGACCTTCTTCCCGGTCTCCGGATCGGTCTCATTGCGCTCGGCGGGCTCGACGACATCCTCGTACGCCTCGATGTGCGGCAGCACCGCCTCGGCCAGCTCGGCGAGGAACGCGAACCGCAGATCCCGGTCGCGCGGCTGCGAAACCGCCAGCAGCCGGGGCGCCTCCCGGTCGGTCCCGACGAGCGCGCCCAGCGGGGCGCCCGCCTCACCGGCGGTGGTCAGCGGCACCAGGACGAGCGGCCGGTCGGTGAGATGGCGGTGCAGGACCGTCGTCGTCGGCTGCGCCCGGCCGCTCTCCACGGCCTCCAGCCGGGCCAGGGTGCTGATCAGCGACATGCCGCACTGCCCTCCAGCGCCTCGGCACGCAGCGCCGCCGCACGCCGCAGGGCCACGACCGTCGGATCCGCCGGGTCGCCCTCCTTGCCCGCGGCGGCGGCCAGCACCGCACCCACCGTCGTCAGCCCGCCGAGCTCACCCCGCACGCTCCGCCCCAGCGCCTCCACGGCACCGGCCGCGCGGGCCTTCGCCCGGCAGTGGAAGGCCAGTTCACAAGCGGCCAGGCACTCCGGGGCATACGCCGCGCCGACGGATTCGACCGCGGCGTCGAGCTGCTGCGGGGAGCACTCCGGATCGAAGGTGGTGCCCTCGGGCAGGGCCGCCGCGATGTCCTCGATCCGGGTCAGCCTGGCCAGTTGGCGCCGGGTGACCGCACGCTGCTTGCGTACGTCGACGACCGAGGCGGTGGGCAGATTGGAGAAGTCCTTCGGGCAGACCAGCAGCACCCGGTGGCCGACCTCCGCGCCCTCGGTCAGCTCCGCGATCCGCTCCAGCGCCAGTACATAGACGGCGGACTGCCGGGCCGCCGCACCGACCTTCGCCGCGTCGGCAGAACCGTCGATCATGGGGAAGGACTTGATCTCGACGACCGTCCAGGTGCCGTCGGGGTGCACCGCGACCGCGTCCGGCTCCAGATAGGTGGGGGAGCCCGCCACATCCAGGGCCAGCATCGGGTGGTCCAGCAGCGCCCAGCCGCCTGTCTCGGTCGCCTCCCGCAGCGCCAGCGCCGTACGCGCCGCGCGGCCCTCGGGACCGGCCGCGGTCAGATCGGGCACCAGGACCTCGTGCGGCGCCTCGGCGGCGCCGCCGAGGCGCTCGTGGAGCAGCCGCATCAGCTCCGTACCGCCGTCGGCCTTGACCTTGGCCTCGAAGGCGTTGCCCCGGACGAAAGCGAACTGCGACTGGCCGAAGGGGGCCGGTGAACCGAGCGCCGTGGCCAGCGCGGCCTTGTCCACCCCGGCGCCGTCCAGCAGGGCGCGGCGCCGGCAGCCGGGGTTGGCGGCGAGGGCGGCCAGCGCGCGGGCATCCAGCGGACGCGGTGCGACAGCCGGGCCCCGCAGCTCAGCGAGCCGCTGCCGGAGTGTCGTCCCCCGCTGCTCCCGCGCCTGCGGGGGCAGCGGCGTCGGCCCGGGGTGCGCGACCGGCCGAGGCGTCTGCGTCGGCCGATGCTGCGGCATCGGTGGAATCTGCGGAGGTGGTCCGCTGGCCAGGGATTCGCTCACCCGCCGAAGTCTTGCATCCGGCACTGACAACCGGGGACTTCGTGGTCCGGGCGAACCGCGGGAAGCGGGCTGCGAACCGGTCGGCGATACGCATCACCGGTCCGGCCAGCAGGGCTCCGACGCCCATCACGGCAGCGCCCGCGACCGCGTCGAGGAAGTAGTGATTGGCCGTGCCCATCACCACGAACGTGGTGACCAGGGGGTACGCGATGCCCGCGGCCCGTACGAGCGGGTGCCGGCCGTGACGCCACAGCAGGATTCCGCACCAGAGCGCCCAGCCGACGTGCAGGCTCGGCATCGCCGCGTACTGGTTCGTCATTCCGCCCATGCCGCGCGGAGCACTCGCCTCGGTGCCCCACCAGCCGTACGAGCTGTACTGCGCCATCGTGTCGACGAAGCCGTGAGTGGCGTGGAGCAGCCGGGGCGGGCAGGTCGGCATCAGCGTGAAGCCGATCAGGCCGAGCAGTGTGGAGGTCATCAGCCAGGTGCGGGCCCGGCGGTACAGGGCCTGGCGGCGGCGGAAGAGCCAGATCAGAACGGCCGGGGTGACCAGATAGTGCAGAGACGCGTAGGTGAAGTCGGCGGGTATGCCTATCGAGGGGTGGGCGGTCAGCAGCCGGTTGAGCGGGTGCTCGAAGTTGATGTGGAGCGTCTTCTCCAGGTGCAGGATGCGCAGACCGTTGTCGACGGCCGTGGACACGTCGCCGCGCGCCACCAGCCGGCCCGCCGAGTAGGCTGCGTACACCAGCGCCAGCAACGGCAGCTCGGTCCACCAACGGGGCCGCGGGCGCGGCACGTACGCGGTGCTGGCAGGCTGCATCCGGAAGCTCTCCATCATGTGTTCATGCGACCAACGGCGAGCGTTCAACCGTACGGTGCGTGTCGGCCGCGATTCCCCCGGGGGTCCTTGTCGGGTGCCCCGTGTGTGCACAGATTTCTCCGCGCAGGAAGTGACGCCGGTTCGGCCCCGGAGGTTGCCTCCAGAAGACGTGCGCGATGATGGGAAAACCGGACGATCCGTTCTGTCTCGATCTCCGGCCTCAGATCTCAGTCCCAGGGAGAGCCGTCATGGCACCGCGTATCCTGCTCGCCCGGCACGGCCAGACGGAATGGTCCGTCAAGGGCAATCACACAGGCAGGACGGACATCCCACTGCTCGACACCGGCCGTGCGGGCGCCAAGCTCCTCGGTGAGCGGCTGCACCGCAAGCCGTGGGCGGACCTGCCGGGCCTGGAAGTCCGCACCAGTCCGCTGCTGCGGGCCAAGGAGACCTGCGACATCGCGGGTTTCGGGGACCGGGCCGAGCCGTGGGACGCGCTGCTGGAGTGGGACTACGGGGCGTACGAGGGGATGACCCCGGCACAGATCAAGGCGATCCGTCCCGACTGGTTCATCTGGCGCGACGGGGTGCCGGAGGGGGAGACCCTGGCCGAGCTGTCCGCCCGCGCCGACGAGATCGTCGACTGGGCCCGCTCGGCCGACCGCGACGTCCTGGTCTTCGCCCACGGTCACATCCTGCGGGCGCTGGGGGCGCGGTGGCTGGGCGAGGACGTGTCGTTCGCGGCGCGCATACGGCTCGATCCGACATCGCTGTCGGTGCTGGGGTGGGCGTACGGTGCGCCCGCGGTAGAACGCTGGAACGACACGGGCCACCTGGACAGCTAGTCCTGCCGCCCCCGGCAGCGGGGGTCCTCGATCGCCGGACGGGCTTGATCTTGCCGGCGCGCGGTGAAGCCGGCCCGTCCGGTGATTGAGGACGGAACCGGTCACGTGGCGCGGGGCGTCTGGAATCCGGGCCGTTCGGCGAACCCTTACGCCCCCGTCGCGGAGACCTCCGCGTGCCGCTCGAGGAACCCCCGTACCTCCGCCGCACCCCGCTGCGGCGCCAGTACCCCCGCCGCCCCCGCCAGCATCGCCCGGATGCGGGACGACTGGACGCGGTCCAGCAGGTCCAGCACCTGGTGGCCCGCCGTCGCCGCCTCCGCGGCCCGGCCCGCCCGGGCCAGGTCCGTGGTCAGCTCGGCCCGGTACAGCGCCTGGTTCCGGGTGAAGTGCGGGTCCTGGAGCCGCGTCGCCCGCAGCGCATGGCGGGCCGCCCGCGACCAGTCGCCCAGCGCCGACCAGCACTGTGCCTCCAGCATCTCCAGTTCCGCCTCCCGGAAGAAGGTCATCCACTCCGGATCGGCGTCGGACGGACCGCGCTCGAACGCGGTGTGCGCCCGGCCGATCGCCCGTTCGCAGCCCGTACGGTCCCCGAGCCCCGCCCGGCCCCCCGCCTCCCGCAGCGCGAGCAGCGCCAGCAGCCGCGGCGAGCCCAGCGGCTGCGCCGCCCGCTGCCCGGCCTCGGCGGCGCGTACGGACTCGCGGGGCCGCTCCGTGTCCCTGGCCAGGAACGACGCATTGCAGAACGCATGCGCCTCCAGCGCCGCGTCACCCGCCACCCGCGCCGTGGCCAGCGCCTCCGCATAGTGCGAGCGGGCGTCCTCGAACCGGCCCGAGTCATGGGCCAGCCAGCCCACCGAGATGGCCAGTTCGCCCGCCCCGGCATGCAGCCGGTCGGCCGTGGAACGCTTGGTGGCGGTTGTGGAGTCGAGCAGTGCGTACGCCGCCCGCAGCGGCTGGGACGCCCTGCGGTACAGGCCGTCACCGCCGTGCCGGTCGTCGAGCAGCCGGATCTGCCGTACTGCCTTCTCGACGGCGCTCACCTCGGCCTCTCCGACCCGGTGCCGGTCGGGCAGGGCGGCGGCGGACGTGCCGCCGAGGCCGAGGCCCAGGGTTGCGGCCGCCATCGTGGTGGTGCCGCTCGTCATGAATACGCGACGCAGCACGTCGCTCTCCTCGTCGGTGTCGCTGTGGAGCGTGGGGGGCGGTGGGGTTTCGGCAGTGGTCCGTGCCCCCCGGCCGCGTACCGATTCGCGCGGTGAGAAGCCCAGGTCCGCCAGGGTGGCGCCGGGGAACATGTGCAGGAAGACCCGCTCGTACGCGTAGTTGGGACAGCGGATCTCGCCGGACTCCACGCGTCCGATGTACCGGGCGTCGCACGCGACCTGCTCGCCGATCTCGCGGGCGGACCTGCGTACCGCGGCAGCGAACTCTCCGGCGGAGCGCGGTCCGCGCAGCCGCCGGAAGGCGAGGTTGGGAACTGCCCCTGTCGACACCATGGCTGAGCCCTCTCTGGTGCAGCCGGGCTCCTGCTTCCGGTGTCCCGGCGGAGCAAGAACGTACCTGTTGTGACGGACCACACACACAGCGTTTGCCTACAAAAGGGATATCTCGCCCGTGATCCGCCATGAACTGCCACCCTTTGCGGCGGCGTGGCACCGTAGCCCTTGACGCCGTCGGCGCGTTGGTCCACGTGGAGACGGAATCCGGCTCCGCCCGGCGATGAGAGGAGAGGTCCCTTGTTGCACATCGGCACGGAGACCGGCTCGCGGACGACTGCGACGACCACGGCCGCAACGGGTGCCACGGTGCCCACCGCGCCCACGGAGGACCACGGCGCCGTACCCTGCGACCTGGTGACCGTCCCGGCACGCCAGGGACTGGAGGCCGTGGACATCCTGCGCCGGGGCGCCGACCAGGAAGCCGTCGGCCCGGTCCTGCACGACGGCGCCTGTGACACCCTCGGCTTCCTGGTTCCCCCGGGGACCGCCGAGGCATGGGACGTACCGGGCAGCGCCTGTACGCGGACCGACGGCCGCGGGCTGCGCATCCCCGCCGAGCCGCCCGTCACCGGCAGCGGCTGGCTGCTGCCGCCCGAGGAGGACGCCCCGGTCACCGACCCGGCCGTGCTGCGGGCCGCTCTCGACCAGGCGGCCCGGCTGATCGAGGCGGCCGACAACTGCCGCTGACCGCGGGCTCCCCGCCCGCGCGCCCATAATGGGCCGGTGGCCGGGTTTCCCCGGCACGGCCGGTTCCGTACCGGCCCGGAGCGATGAGCAGTGAGCAGGCACGAGCAGCAGTGGCACGTCGAGGAGCGTCGAGCGCAGGCGCGGGCGCCCGTAAGCGGTCCGACCGCAAGGCCGACGGCAGGGGCGAACGCGGGAGCGGGCGCAGGACGGAACCCCTCGCCGAACCGGTGGACGGCGGTCTCGCCGAGCTGGTGCCCGACCGCGAGCGCCCGCACGCCTGGACGCTGACGCTCGACGGAGCCCCCCAGTCCCATGTGGACCTCGACGACCCCACGTATCTGTCCTTCGAGTACCAGCGCAGGATCGGCCACATCGCCGACCTCGTCGCACCCCCTGGGCAGCCCCTGCACGTGGTGCACCTGGGCGGCGGCGCCTTCACGCTCGCCCGCTACATCGCCGCGACCCGGCCCCGCTCCACCCAGCAGATCGTCGAGGTGGACGCCGCGCTCGTCCAACTGGTCCGCCGGGAGCTGCCACTGGACCCACAGGCCAGGATCCGGGTCCGGGCCACCGATGCCCGCGCCGGGCTCGGAAAGATCCAGGACGACTGGGCGGATCTCGTCATCGCCGATGTCTTCAGCGGGGCCCGTACCCCCGCACACCTCACCAGCACCGAGTTCCTCGCCGAGGTGCGCCGGATCCTCAAGCCCGGCGGGAGTTACGTGGCCAACCTCGCGGACGGCCCGCCGCTGACCCATCTGCGCGGCCAGATCGCCACCGCGGCCACGGTCTTCCCCGAACTGGCGCTCGCCGCCGACCCGACCGTGTGGCGCGGCCGTCGCTTCGGCAACGCCGTGCTGCTCGCCTCGGATCTGCCGCTGAAGGTCGCGGAGCTGACCCGCCGGGTCGCGACCGACCCGCACCCCGGACGCGTCGAACACGGGCGGGCGCTCGCCGACTTCACCGGCGGCGCGGCGGCGGTGAGCGACGCGGACGCCAGGCCTTCACCGGCGCCGCCGCCGTCGGCATTCGGTTAGTGCGGTGACCACGAATGCTCGCCGGGTCCGGTGACGCGCCGGTCGATGTTCGCGGAGGTTGAATCTCAAGCTCACTGCTTGAGGCTTGACATCAGGTCACGCATGTCGCTGATCATGGCCGATTGGTGCGGGGACAGGTCAGGGACGTCCGGCCCGTCACCGGCCTCGTCTTCGCTGCGGTCGCCGCTCTGGTGCACCGTGAAGGCGGAGAGACTCAGCGTGAGGACCGCTCCGCCCTCCAGCACCCGCAGCTCCGAGTTACCGTCATCCCGGGTCAGCAGATACGCCTTGTCACCAAGTTCCGGAACTATCTCCAGCTTCGCTTCAGGATCAACGCCGAGCTCGGTCACCCCTCGCCGCGCCTCGAATTCGGCGCCGGGGTCGGTCTTCTTGTGCAGTGCCACCGTGATTCCGACGGTGTACTCGATGGACCAGCCGTTCTCGGGCCGCTCCGCCCCGGCCCGGGACCGAAGAGGAATGAAGCACTGGATCTGGTCGAGGACGGCATGGTTCAACAGCCCTGATTCGACCTTGGCGGTGGGCTCTCTCGGTGCGATCGCCGCGCCGATCGACTTCAGCTGTAGAGATGGGCAAGGGTCTTGGCTCAGCTGGTACCCATGCATGTCCGGCTTCCGATCGCCTACTCCATACAGGAACAGCGCCGCCGCCCAGAGGGCCGACGCCGTTACCACCCCGCCCAGTGCCCACAGCCACGGCCTTCGCGGCCGACGTTCCCCAATGAACTCCCGGTCGAAGTCGCCGATCACCTCGCGGGTTTCAACCCCACCGAACTCCCCCGCCATCTCCGGCTCAGAAATCATCCCGCTCCCCCTCGGCCGCGCCTCGTCATGATGATCGCAGCACCGACTGCTGGAGCAACTCGGCATGCCGGCCGTGATGAGCGGCCGCAGATCCGCCTCGGAACCGCTCGCCGCGGTCGACTCCGACAACTTCGAGGGCGCCCGCGCAGCCGTCGACCATCTGATCTCCCGGGATCGCCGCTCCATCGCCACGATCACCGGGTGCCTCGATGTCTACGGTGCCCGGCGCCGCCTCGACGGCTACCGCAAGGCGGTCTTGGCGGCCGGTCTCGGACCGGACGAGCAGCTGATCGCCCCCGCCGACTTCACCGAGGAAGGCGGCGCACAGGCCATGCGTGACCTGCTCGCCCGCCGCCCCGACGTCGATGCGGTCTTCGCCGCCTCCGACGTCATGGCCGCAGGGGCCCGCCAGGTGCTGCGCGGGGCCGGCCGGCGCATCCCGGACGATGTGGCTCTCATCGGCTTCGACGACTCGGCCGTGGCCCGTCACATGGACCCGGCGCTCACCAGCGTGCGCCAGCCGATCGAGGAGATGGGCCGCACGATGGCCCGCGTACTGCTCCAGGAGATCGCGGGCGAGAACCAGGAGCGTCCGCAGATCGTGCTCCCCACGGAACTGATTGTCCGCGACTCCTCGTGACGACCGTCACACAGCCGCCGGTGAGGGTGGCTCAGGCATGAGAAGGGCCCCGGTCATTGACCGGGGCCCTTCCCTTCAGGGTGAGTAACGGGACTCGAACCCGCGACATCCTGGACCACAACCAGGTGCTCTACCATCTGAGCTATACCCACCATGTCCGGTCTTTTTTCTGACCGGCCGAGAAAAAGTGTACAGGGTCCGAGAGGGTGCTCGCGCCCCAGTTGTTCAGCCGCTGATCCTGGCCCCCGAAAGGCCCATGACCAGCGGCTTCGCAACGTCCTACGGCGTGGGCGGCGCGACACGTGCCGCGATCGCCTTGGCACGCTCCGAGTCCGGTCCGGGCTGCGGCACGAAGATCGCCTCGCGGTAGTAACGCAGCTCCGTGATGGAGTCACGGATGTCCGCGAGCGCCCGGTGGTTGCCGTTCTTGTCGGGACTGTTGAAGTACGCCCTCGGGTACCAGCGGCGCGCCAGCTCCTTGACCGAGGACACATCGACGATCCGGTAGTGGAGGTAGCCCTCCAGGGCCGACATGTCCCGCGCCAGGAAGCCGCGGTCGGTGGAGACCGAGTTCCCGCAGAGCGGGGCCTTGCCGGGCTCCTTCACATGCTCGCGGACATAGGCCAGCACCTGGGCCTCGGCGTCGGCCAGGGTGGTGCCCTGGGCCAGCTCGTCGAGGAGACCCGAGGCGGTGTGCATCTGGCGCACCACCTCGGGCATCGTCTCCAGGGCCGCGTCCGGCGGGCGGATCACGATGTCCACCCCTTCGCCGAGCACGTTCAGCTCCGAGTCGGTGACCAGCGCGGCCACCTCGATGAGTGCGTCTTCCGTCAACGAGAGCCCGGTCATCTCGCAGTCGATCCACACCATGCGATCGTTCATGGCTCCACCCTACGGGGCACTCCGTTGACCCGGCAGGGTCGGGCGACCGGTGGAGTACGCGTCGGGGCCCGGTTTCCCGTGCTCCGGCTGCCCCGCTCCGGCCGTCGCCGACGTGACGGCATGCGGACCCGGTGGGGTGGCCGCAGCCGTGGCACGCCGGCCCGCCGAGGTGCCCTGTGCGGGCACCATCGGCTCGATCGCCGGGGCGAGGGCCTCCGCGCCACCGCCCTGCGGACGGCGGGCCCGGTATGCGGCCCGGTACGCGGCGGGGGAGGAGCCCAGCTGGCGCCGGAAGTGTCCGCGCAGCGCGACCGGCGAGCGGAAGCCGCAGCGGCCCGCGACCTCGTCGACCGAGTACTCGGACGTCTCCAGCAGCCGCTGCGCCTGCAGCACCCGCTGGGTGATCAGCCACTGGAGCGGTGCGCTGCCGGTGAGCGAGCGGAACCTCCGGTCAAAGGTCCGCCTGCTCATGTAGGCGCGCGCGGCCAGCGTCTCCACGTCGAACTGCTCGTGGAGATGCTCCAGCGCCCAGGCCACGACCTCGGCGAGCGGGTCGGAGCCGATCTCCTCAGGTAAAGACCTGTCGAGGTAGCGCTCCTGACCGCCACTGCGCCGCGGCGGCACGACGAGCCGGCGGGCCAGTGCCCCGGCGGCTTCCGTGCCGTGGTCCGTGCGGACGATGTGCAGACAGAGATCGATCCCGGCCGCTGTCCCGGCGGAGGTGAGCACATCGCCGTCGTCGACGAAGAGCTCGCGCGGATCGACATGCACCGACGGATAGCGCTTGGCCAGCGTCGGTGCGTACATCCAGTGCGTGGTCGCCGGGCGGCCGTCCAGCAGGCCGGCGGCGGCGAGCACGAACGCGCCGGTGCACAGCCCGACGATGCGGGCCCCTTCCTCGTGGGCGCGGCGCAGCGCGTCCAGCGCCTCCGCGGGCGGCGGCGAGGTGATCGAACGCCAGGCGGGCACCACGACGGTGCCTGCCCTGCTGATCGCCTCCAGCCCGTAGGGCGCGGTCAGTTCGAGTCCCCCGGTGGTCCGCAGCGGCCCCTCTTCCCCGCCGCAGACGAGGAGTCGGTAGCGCGGAACTCCCGCGTCCTGGCGGTCGATTCCGAACACGGAGAGCGGGATCGAGCTCTCGAAGATGGGGCCGCCGCTGAACAGCAGTACGGCGACGACTTCCCGTCGTCGTCGTCCACTGAGCTTCCGTACAGCCTCCGTTGCGGCGGCGGAGTCCTGGCTCATGACGCTAAGCCCCCCTCGGTGTTCGCGTCTTCCTGGTCCTTACGGGCCTGTCGCTCCTGCACTTTTCCCCTCGGTCCTGCACGAGTCCCCGTCTTCGATACTCAAGATCGAATCTACTGCGTCCCGTGGTGCCGGCGTGACAAGTTCACCAACCGGCGTTATGTCGACAAGGCAACTTGGCGGGAAGCATTCGATCACGAAGGGTTTCATCCAGCGGCCGTGCAGGGAAGTGCGCCTCCGGTTCATGGCCCGTCCCCGTCGGGTGGAAGCGTACCGCGCGGTCTCTTCCTGCCTGGTGGCAAGGGGGTTGATCGGCCAATTCGGCAAGGAAGCGACAGGGGGGTGAAGTTGGCTGAAAATAGACGGTTGTGCGTACGTGATTCAGTCAGTCGCCCGGCGCACAACCCCGATGGGCGGCCGCTTCTTTACGCCCCTAGGCAGGTTGGACGGCCGATCGTACGGAAGGGCTCGGTGTGCCGGCGGGCAGCGGAATCCCGACCGGCGGGCCGATATCGGTCCGGGGTTGGGTGGAGGGCTCCGGACGGGGCGGACGTGCCGGGGCCGGCGCGGTGTGACTCCTGGGAGTGGACCGCCGGCTCGGCGCCCGGCGGCGGAGCGGTGATCCACACCGGGGGTGCGGCGGCCCCGGGGCGCCGTGGAGTGGGTGACGGATACGGACCTGTCCGGTCACCGAGGGCAGTCGTTCCGGCCCGCCGACGTCGATGTACAGAGCAACCGGCATTGCCATACGGGTCCGCCTCGGGCATGCTCCGTGAAACGTCGCACGCGCTTTGCGCGGGTCTGGGCAGTGGAGGAGTGGCGCCGTACCCTTGGGGGTAAGGGGTTGGGAAGATGATTCCCGGACACCGCAACACCGCCCGCTGACGCACCTTCCCCAAGTCGCTCTCCTCACGAGGACTCTCTTCGCCGAGACACCGATGGCCGGTCACGAAATCCCCGAACCCGCCGACCGCAAGCAGGTAGCCGACCCCATGTCGGACCCGCAGGCGGTCGAAGAAACGCGTCATTCCTGCGACCCCGCCTTCCGGCATGGGGTCGTGGTCGGCTTCGACGGCTCGACGTCCAGTGAGCGCGCCCTCGCGTACGCCATCGGCATGGCCCGCAGATCAGGTTCGGGCCTGATCATCGTCCATGTCGCCAATCGGCTGCCGACCACAGTCTGGGCAGGCTGCGAGCCGCCCGTCTTCGTCGACGTGCCCGACCACCGCACCGAGGTCCTCGGCCTGGAGCTCGCCTGCGCGGACTACCTCTCCGAGGTTCCCTGGGTGCTCGTCGAGCGCGGCGGGGACATCTGTCACGAGCTGGAGGAGGTCGGCCGGGAGTACTCGGCCGACGCCATCGTCGTCGGCTCCACGCACGGCATCGTCGGCCGCATCTTCGGCTCGGTGGCGGGGCGCCTCGCGCGGCGCGCACAGCGCCCGGTCGTCGTCATTCCCTGAGCGTTCCCCGTCCCGGACGCCCCTGCCATCACCCTCGTCACCGGTTCCGGACCCCTCAGTCGACGTGGCGTCAACTCGCCTGTGGAAACCGGCAATCTACCGATGCGTAGAGGTGGATTGTGCGCTTGTGAAGGGTACATAAGGGTCATTGGGAAGCAGGACCACTGCATGTGAAGGGAGCCCGCCGTGGACAATGACGTCTCTGCGGGAAGCACCAGCACCTCTACCCTCGGCCATCTCGCCCTGGGAATCACCCTGTTGGCGTTCGGTATCGGTCACACCGGGGTCGTGGACGGTGTGACGGCAGCCGACGCCGTCTCGCTCGCGCTGTATGTCGGCGGTATCGCCCTGTTCGTCGCCGGACTCCTGGAGTTCCGCGCGGGAAGCGGCTTCACCGGCACGGCCTTCGCCGGGCTCGGCGCCTTCTGGTTCACCTGGGGCACCGGCGCCGGCGCGCATGTCTCCGGCCATGCGTCAGGGCTGTTCCTGTTGCTCTGGGCCCTGTTCGCGCTCAGCCTGACCCTCGGCGCGGCCGGTGGCGGTCTGCTCGCCCAGGGGACGTACGCACTGCTGTTCCTGGCGCTTCTGCTCCTGGGAGTCGGGCAGTTCGCGGACAGCGGGAGCCTGGCCGAGGCCGGCGGCTGGCTCGCCGCGGCGGCCGGTCTCGCCGCCTGGTACGGGGCGACGGCGGCGCTGGCCAACTGGCCCACGGCGCTGCCTGGACGTGCTGCCGGCCGAGGGGTGACGGCCACCGGCTGAGGCAGCGACCGGGCCGGTGCGGCAAGGGGAAGAGGCACCGGCCCCGACGGGAGCGGGGGGGGGGGGGGGGGGGGGGGGGGGGGGGGGGGGGGGGGGTGAGGGGGGGGGGGGGGGGGGGGGGGGGGGGGGGGGGGGGGGGGGGGGGGGGGGGGGGGGGGGGGGGGGGGGGGGGGGGGGGGGGGGGGGGGGGGG